>JANSYR010000019.1 GCA_024742285.1 bacterium
GCGCGTCTGCGTTCCGCCACCGCAGGCCGCGGAGCAGGATCCGTAGTCGCCGGTCACCCAGTCGTAGCTGCACGCTTGCGTGTTGCACGACTGCGTATCTACCGGTCGCGATCCCGGATCGCAGAACGCATCGGCGACGACGTTGCCGAATCCGTCGTCACATACGACGGAACGCGTCTGCGTTCCGCCACCGCAGGCCGCGGAGCAGGTTCCATAGACGCCGGTCACCCAGTCGTAGCTGCACGCTTGCGTGTTGCACGACTGCGTATCTACCGGTCGCGATCCCGGATCGCAGAACGAATCGGCCACGACGTCGTCGTTCGCGTCGAGGCACTCGACGGTTCGGGTCTGGTTTCCTCCACCGCAGGCGACGGAGCACTCGCCGAACAGGCCCGTGGACCAGGTGAAGCTGGCTTGTGCCCGCGCCTCCGTGTGGGTCGCGAGCAGCGCGAGGAGCGTCAGGAAGAGGATCGACAGACTGCGCATCGGTGTGTTCTTTCCGGCAGCGGTGTTCGGTCGGAGGGTACTGCTCTCGAGTCTGCCCTTCGGCCTCCCGGCGCTCAGGCTGAAAGTGATCGGGCCTCGAACCGGATGGTGACTTCGACACGCGGACTCGTCACCGCTCGAACTGCGGTCCCTCTCGCCGCGCCAGGGTCTCCCCCGTAGGAACAGGCACGAGCCGAGCCCGGCGCCACCGCCGGGATCGGACACCGCGAGGCGCAGGAACGCGCCGCCATTTCCGGAACGCGCTGAGGGGCCCCGACAGCCTCCCGCATGGCGGGGCCGAGGCAGCGAGCAGCTCGGGCGTCACTGCGTCCGGTCACCCGTGACCGATCGGTTCGGCCGGGATACGTGCGACCCGGAGCGACGGACCGAAGAGACTCGTGTCGTCGCTCGGACGGAGCCCTGCCGCGAGCGCGAGGTCCGCCGTCACGCCTAGCGTGCGCCGAGGTTCGGAATTCGGCGTCCGTGGACCTCGAAGACGGCGTCGACGATCGCCTTGAGGGGCGTGCCGGCCTCCAGGTTGTTGCGTCCGTCCTCGGTTCCGTAGGAGAGGCGGGCCTCGTCGGCGAGGAGCGACTCGACGACCGCCGTCGCGCCTTCGCGCACGCCCGAGAGCGCATACCCCCCTTCGAGGACGTGCACGATCCGCCCTTCGCAGAGCGTGTCTGCGAGCGAGCGGAGGATGCGCGAAAGGGCGCGGTAGCCCTCGAAGCTCAACTCCATCGAGGCGAGCGGATCGTCGGCGTGGGCGTCGAAACCGCACGACACGAGGATCAGGTCCGGCGCGAAGCCCATCGCCGCGGGCACGATCAGGCGCTCGACGACGCCGACGTATTCGGCGTCGCCGCACCCGGGTGGCATCGGCACGTTCAGCGTCGTCCCGAGTCCGCGCCCTTCGCCTTCTTCGCCGAAGTCACCGGTTCCGGGATAGAAGGGGAACTGATGGGTCGACGCGTAGAGCACGTTCGGATCGTCGTCGAAGATGTGTTGCGTCCCGTTCCCGTGATGGACGTCCCAATCGAAGACGAACACCCGGAGGTCGGGCTCCTCGGCCTGGAGCGCGCGGACCGCGACCGCGACGTTGTTGAAGAGACAGAACCCCATCGAGCGCGCCGCCTCGGCGTGGTGTCCCGGCGGACGCACGGCGGCGAGACCGCGCGCGGCTTCTCCGCGCAACACGCGTCGAGCCAGGTCGATCGTGCCCCCCGCGGCGAGGAGGGCGACATCGAAGCTCGAAGGCGTGTGGTACGTGTCGGCGTCGATGCGTCCGGGCGGGAGCTCGCGGGTCGTCGCGAGGGCCTCGAGCATGCGGGTCTCGTGCGCTCGCGCGATCTCTTCGACGTCGGCCGCGCGCGGCGCGACGATCTGCACGCGATCGCGGAAGGGGGCGAGGGCTTCGCCGAGCGCGACGAGCCGCTCGGGGCGTTCGGGGTGTCCGTCCGGGCCCCGATGGCTCTGGTAGCGGGCGTCCTCGACGACCTCGACGGGCGCGGTCGGTTCGGCGTCGGTCGGACGATCCGGGGAGGCATCGGGCATGGGGACCTCGGCGGGCGCACGGGCTCCTGGATTCCGAACGGCCCGGTCGTCGTGTGTGGGGAAGCGCGTCGCGCGGGGCGGCGCGCGTTCAGTCGCGTTCGCGGAGCGACTTCTCGAGGCGTTCGATCGCGTCCGCGACTCGCGTGAGATTCTCGTTGAGCGCGTCGAGATCGCTCTTGCGCGGAATGTCCGCGAGGTTGCGGAGATCGCTGCGTTCGATCGCGCCCGCGATCGCCGACTGGATCGACTCGCGGAGGTCGGGGAGTCCGCCCACCCGGGGCCAACGTCCGGCGTCGCGGGCTTCGTCTTCCGATTGCGCGGCGCCTTCCTCGCGAGCGGGCTCGCGGGAGGTGAAGGGCGAGCGTCGTTCGTGCCCCTCGCGCGCCTCCCATCCGAAGCCTCGACCGCTCTTGCCGATCCCGGGCGATGCGTCGACGAACTCCTTGAAGCGATCCTGGAACTCGCCGAGCCCGTCGGTCGCGTCGTCGACGCTCTTCTTGATCGCGCCGTAGAGAGCATCCCCGCCCCGGGAGAGGATCTGCGTCAGCAGCGTGTCCGACGGATCCTCCTTCGCGCGCTGGTTGTCGACCAGGATCTGCGAGAGGGCGACCTGCGTGATGTCCTCACCGGTCTCCTTGTCGACGACGCGGACTTCCTCGCCTTCGTCGAGGAGCTTCGCGATCCCCTTCAGCGTGATGTAGCGGCTGGTCTCGGTGTTGTAGAGCTTGCGGTTGGCATACCGCTTGATCAGGATCGCCATGTCGTCAGTCTAGCGCGCGATCGCTCTTCTCCGGCGGCCGGGCCTCCCGTTCGCGGGGGACGCGGGCTCATTCCTCGACGTCGAAGCGCTGCACGCGACGGCCCCGCTGCGCCGGTTTCGGCCGCTGCGCCGCGGGCTCCTCCGGCGCGCCGGGTGAGTCGGCCCGGAGGCCCAGCTCCCAGAGCAGCTCCCGGAGACCGAGGAACGCGCGGAGGACCGCTCGGGCGTCGGGGTCGCGCTCGGATCGCTGCTCCCAGCGCTCGATCTCCCGGGCCAGGGCCTCTTCGAGGGGCTTGGCGAGGCCCGACGGGAAGATCGCCCCCTCCCGGAGGCGGCCGACCTGGGCCTCGAAGCGCCGCGCGACCTCGGCGGCGAGTCGCTCGGTCTGCTCGGGGTCGAGGCCGCTCGCTCGCCCGCCCGCCTCGAGGATCGCGGCGATCGCGGCGACCGATTCCCGGGCCGCATTGCCGACGTGGACCCGGGCGCGCGCGATCGCCTGGTCGAACTCGTCGCTCAAGTCGCGTCCCCGACCAGCTCGTCACCGATCCGGAGGAGCGCTTCGAGGCCTTCGATCTCCGTGGCGCGCTCGGCGATCTCGTGGAAATCGACCGCTCGACCCTGCACGCGTCGTCCCAGCGCTCGACGGGTCTCGAGCAGGTCCTTTCGGGTGTGCGAGGCTTCCTCGAGGATGGCTTCGAGGACGGCGACCTCGGCTTCGGGGGCTTCCACGCCGTGTCGGGCGAGGTCCTCGGTCAGGCGTTTGCGGTCGGCGTGGACGTCGGCGCCCTGCGCGAAGTCCGGGTCCAGGTCCTCGGGCCACGGGGCGATCCGGTTGAGGACGACCGCGGCGAGTCGGGCGCCCTCGGCGTCGAGCGCTTCGAGGAATTCGAGCGTCCCGGGCTCGGTGCCGGAATGGGCGCCTCCGACGAGCACGAAGCGCGTGTCCTCGCCGACCAGGATCTCTTCGACGCGCGTGGTGCCTGCCTGGAAGCCCTCGGTGAGGCCGGACACCGCGGAGAGGAACTCGGTCAGATCGTCGAGGAAGCCGACGCCCGCGATCCGCTCGATCAGCCCCATCATGCGCTGGAGGGAGCGGCCGAAGATCCGGAAGCCGAAACGACTGGCCGACATGGCCGGCCGGATCAGCGTCTGGACGAAGCGCCCTTCGAGGAACTCGCGCAGACGCCGAGGCGCGGAGAGGAAGTCGAGGGCGTGGCTCGCCGGCGGCGTGTCGACGACGACGAGGTCGTAGCGCCCGGATTCGACGGCCTCGCGCACCTGCTCGAGGGCCGCGTACTCCGCGCTCCCGGCGAGGGCTTCGGAGAGGTGGCGGTAGATCTTGTTGTCGAGCACCCGGGCGCGGGAGGCCGCGTCCGGGGCGAGCCGCTCGACGAGCCCGTCGAAGGTGGGCTTCGGATCGAGCATCAGGGCCTCGAGCGGAATGTCCTCAGCGTCGGCGCCGAGCGAGACGGGCGCGGGCTCGGCCCCGAGGACTTCGATGCCCAGGGCGTCGGCGAGTCGCCGGGCGGGGTCGATCGTGAGCACGAGCGTCCGTCGGCCGCCCTGCGCAGCGCGCAGGGCGAGGGCGGCGGAGATCGTCGTCTTGCCGACGCCGCCGGTGCCCGCGCAGACCAACACACGTGCGTGTCGCAGGGCTTCTTCGAGTCCCTGCGTGGACTCCCGCGGCGTCATGCGGCGCTCTCCCCGGCGTGTTCGGTGGCGGGTCGGACCGGTTGGGCGACGAGCCCGTCGGCGAATTCGCTCCAATCGGTTCCGCCCTCGAGGCCACCGGGCAGGATCGGCACGTCGACCACCGGCAGGTCGCAGCGGGTCGAGACACTCACGCGTTCGGCCTCCGCGAGGGCCGCCCGCGACGCGGCGTGCTCGACGAGCGGTGTGAGCGCGGCGGGGGGCGGCCAGGCTTCGAAGGAGAGGTCCGAGGCGGCGAGCACTTCGCGCAGGGCCGGGGACGGCCGCGGCGGGAGGCGGTTCACGATGACGCGATCCACGCCGATGTCGATGTCCTCCCGAGCCCGGTTCACGAGCTCGACGGTCTCCCGCACGGGCAGCTCTTCGGGCAACGTCACGGGGAGCAGCAGGGTACGCTCGCGGTCGTGGACGAGGGCCTCGACCCAGCCCGCATGGCGGGCGAGGGGGCCCGCGCGCACCGCCTGCTGCGCCACGCGAGGGACGTCGAGAAAGGTGAGCCCATGGCCGGTCGCCGGCGCGTCGACCACGATCAGGTCGTATTCCGGGCGTCCGTCTTCCTGGCTCTGTTCGACGTGCCAGAGCTTCCCGAGCAGGATGAGCTCACGCCATCCCGGCGCCGCCTCGAGCAGCTGGCGGAAGATCTCGCTGCCGAGGATCCGATCGGTCACGAGCCCGAGGCCGGTCTGGAGACGGACGTAGTGGGCGAGGGCCTCGTGGGGGTCGACCCGGATCGCGTGGAGCCCGGGGCGGAGCTCGCGTCCCTCGTAGCCGAGGGGCTCCGGGTCGGACTCGAACCGGGAAGCGACGGCCTCGATCGGCGCCGTCTCGGCCAGCAGGACCCGCATCCCGGTCCGCCGCGCGGCCTCCGCCAGCAGGCAGGCCACGGTCGTCTTCCCGACCCCGCCCTTGCCGGTCACGATGATCAGACGGTGATCCAGCAGGCTGCGAATCCTGGAGGTCATGCGTTCCTCGACCTACGCGGGTCGGCTCGGTGGGGAAAACCCTTCGTTCCAATCCACAGTCTAGCTCCCCCGTGGTCGCCGCGTGCTCAAGTGGTGTGCGAAAGAGGCCGAAGAATTCGGTTGTCAAAGTGTTTTTCGCGTCGCTGTCCGCCGACCGGCTCCGGTCGCGGCCCGACGCTGCCGAGTCGGGGAAACCACGTGATCGTCACCTGCGAAGAATGTACGACCAGCTTCCAGCTCGACGAAGCGCGCATTCCGCCGGGCGGGGCCCGGGTGCGCTGTTCGCGGTGCAAGCACGCCTTCTTCCTGCCCAGCCCGAACGAGTCGGCACCGGACCCGGTCCACTCGATCGCGGAAGAGGCGGCCGCCGACGCGGCCGCGGGCACGCCCGAGCCGTCGCAGGATCTGAACGAGGACACCTGGGACGGGCTCGGCGGCGATCCCGTCGAGACCGGCGACGCGGCGTCGTCCGCGATGACCGATCCGGCCGAGTCGCGTGCTGAGCCTGCGTCCCCGCCCGAGGTGGACGAAGAAGAAGATTGGCAGTTCAGCGAAGAGGTCCGCGTCGAAGGCGACGACGACCTCGAAGACGATTTCGGCGAGGACTTCTCCGGAGAGGCGGAGGGGGAGCTCGATTTCGGCGGGAGCCAGGACTTCTCCGAGGGCTTCGACGAGTCGGCGCTCTCGATGGAGGCCGACGACGCTTCGGTCGCGATGCCGTCCGTCGACGAGCCGGACATCGCGTCGGCTGCCCTCGAGGACACCGGTGCGGGTTCGGGACTCGATCTCGATGGCCCCGAGACGCCGCCGCCGGTGGCGACCGCGTCGGCGGACGCTGCGGCCGCTGGTGTTCGGGACGAGTCGAGCTTCGGCACCGTCGACGATTTCTCCTCGCTCATGGAGGACGACGTGCCGGCGGCGAACGACGCCGTGGGCGGGCTCGCGAGCGAGATCGCTGCGGAGCTCGACGCCGAGGACGCGAGCGCCGGTCTCTACGCGGGGGGCGGTCAGTCCGATGACCTCGGTGACCCCGAGAGCTGGGATCTGGTGGGCAGCGACGACTACGGCGCGCCGCGCGCGCGGGGGGCCTCGCCCGCTTCCGCCGCGATCAGCGCGCCCGTCGACGAAGACGCGTTCTTCAACGACGACGTCTTCGAGGACACGCCCGAGGAGATCGACCTCTCGGCGATGCCGCTCGCGACCGGAATCGTCGGTAAGGTCGTGCGCGCGATCGGTTGGGGCGCATCGGCGGCGGCCGTGATGGCCGTCGGTTTCCTCGCGTTCCAGGCCGAATGGGCCCGGGTCACGCCTTCGCTCCAGGCCGTCTCGGCCGGGCCGATCACCGCGCAGACCCTCGGCTCGGGCTGGGTCGAGACCGCGCGAGCCGGCACGCTCCTTCGCTTCGAAGGCGAGGTGCGCAACACGGCGGCGACCCCGCTCTTCGCGTCCGACGTGACGATCGCGCTCCTCGATGCGAAAGGGGAGCGCCTGCCCGCAGCGCCGATCCTACGCGCCGGCCTTCCGCTGCCCGAGACGTCCCTCCGCGAAGCGGCCCCGGACGTGCTCGACGAAAGCGTGGCGGCCGCGTCCACGCGCTTCGCGCGCACGCCGATCGCACCGGGCGGATCGCTTCGCTTCGAGGCGATCGTGGCCGCGGACGAGCTCCCCGAGCGAGCCGCCCGGGCGTTGCTCGAGGTCGCGGAGCCCCGGCCCGCGCCGGCGCGGCGAAGCGCGCCGGCGGCACCGGTTCCGACGGCGACCGCGGCATCCGGACCGCCGACGGAGACGGGTCAGGCCGAGCGATCCTCGCCCTGATCGACCTTCTCCTTCTCGGGCGTGACGTCGATCTCGTCGTCTCCGGAGATGCCGGCCTTGAAGTTCTTGATCGCCTTGCCGAAGCCGGAACCGATCTCCGGCAGTCGACGCGCACCGAAGAGCACCACGACGATCACCAGGATGATCCCGAGCTCCATCGGACCCATTCCGAACATCGTGTCTTCCTCTCTCTCCCCACGGCGCCCCCTCCATGATCCTGCTGAGGAAGGACGGGGCGTGTGGAATCCGGCGCGCATTCCGTCGGCAGGACTCCGCCTGCGCGATTCGGGCGGATGGTGCCGCCGGGTCCATCCCGGGTCAAGCGCCGGGGGTGCCCCGGATTGCGACGATTCGGGCAAGCAACGACCCGTAGTCGCCGCGGCGGCGACCCACTCCGGAACTTCTCCCTAGAACTCCTCACACGAAGGCTAGAATCGACTCCATGGCACTCTTCAAGGCCTACGACATCCGCGGCATCGTTCCGGATGAGCTGGATCACACCAAGGCATACGCGATCGGCCGCGCGATCGGACACTGGCTCGGAGAGGGTCCCGTCGCGGTGGGTCGCGACGCGCGGACGCATTCTCCCGAGCTGACCTCGGCTCTGGTCGACGGCCTCCGGGACGAGGGGCTCTACGTGCAGGACCTCGGGCTCGTGGCGACCCCGATGCTCTACTTCGCGGTGGAGTCCCTGGGCGCGAACGCCGGCGTGATGGTGACCGCCTCCCACAATCCGGGCGAGTACAACGGGTTCAAGATCTGCCGGGCCCACGCGGTCCCGGTCGGCGAGGCGAGCGGTCTGAAGGAGATCGAGGCGCAGGTCGAGGCGAGGCGCGATGCGCCGGCGGCGGCCGCGCGCGGCGGGGTCACGCACCACGAAGTCGGTGATGACTACACGAACCACGCGCTGTCGGTCGGGGAGCATCGCCCCCCGCTCAAGGTCGCGATCGATTGCGGCAACGGCATGGCCTCGGTGGGGCTCCGGCCGATCCTCGAGGCGCTTCCGATCGACGTCGTCGAGCTCTACTTCGAGCCGGACGGCTCCTTCCCGAATCACGAGGCGGACCCGCTCAAGGTCGAGAATCTCGCGGACGTGGCGGAGGCGGTGAAGCGCGAAGGGGCGGATCTGGGCGTCGCGTTCGATGGCGACGGAGACCGCGCGGTCTTCGTCGACGAGCAGGGTGAGCCGGTCTCCGCCGATCTGGCGACGGCGCTGATCGCGCGGCGGATGCTCGAGCGGGAGCCGGGGGCGCGGGTCCTCTACGACCTGCGTTCGAGTCGCGTGGTCGCCGAACAGGTCGAGCGATCCGGCGGCGTCGCCGGCATGTGTCGCGTCGGGCACTCCTTCGTGAAAGCGCAGATGCGGGAAGAGGGCGCGATCTTCGCGGGGGAGCTCTCGGGCCACCTCTACTTCCGGTTCACCAAGGACCTGATCGCCGACGACGGCACCGCGGCGCTCGTCGCGATGCTCGACGTCCTCGGCGCCGAGGGGCGGCCGCTCTCGGAGCTGATCGCGCCGCTGCGCTGTTATGCGGCGAGCGGTGAGATCAATCGTCGAGTCGCGGACACCGGCCACGTGATCGAGACGATCGCCGGCGAGCACGCCGACGCGCCGGAAGTCTCGCGGCTGGACGGTCTCCTGGTCCGTTACCCCACCTGGTGGTTCAACATTCGAGCCTCGAATACCGAGCCGGTGCTGCGTCTGAATCTCGAGGCGGACACCGCGGAAGAGATGGCCGCCCGGCGAGACGAGATCCTGGGTCGGATCGAGGCGCTCGGCGCGGGGGACTGATGGGTTTCGTCGCGCGCGTGCACGCCGGGATGCGCCTCGCGAGCGAGGGCTTCTCGTTCCTGCGCGGGCAGCCGCGGCTCTGGGGGCTCGCGACGGTGCCGGTGCTCTTCGCGCTCCTCTGCGTGGGAGGCGCCGGGAGCGCCTTCTGGCTCCATCTCGACGAAATCCACGCGTTCTTCGCCTCGCTCCTGCCGGAGCTCGAGGCGGGGGCGTGGTGGACCTGGCTGTGGGTCGGGCCGGGCAAGGCGCTGCTCTTCCTGGCGCGCTGGCTGGCGGTCCTGCTCTCCTTCGCGGTGACCTTCGTCGCCGCCCTGCTCGTCGCGAACGTGGCGAGCGCGCCCTTCCTCGACGTGCTCTCGGAGCGGGTCGAGGCGATCGCGCTCGGGCGAGGCGTCGCGAGCGAGGAGGGATTGCTCGCCGGGGCGCTCTCGAGCTTCGTGTCCGAGCTCGGTCGGGTGGCGTTCCTCGGCGGGATCTGGGTCCTGCTGACCGGAGCGGGGCTCGTCGTGCCGGGCGCCCATTTCGTGACGGGCCCGCTTCTGATCGCCATCACGATTGCGTTCCTGCCCCTCGACTATGCGGGCTTCGCGCTCGACCGCCGCGGGCTGTCCTTTGCCGATCGCCGTCGATGGCTGGCGGCCCATCGCCCGACGATGCTCGGCTTCGGCGGGATCGCGTTCGCCGCATGCATGGTGCCGGGCCTCAACCTGGTGCTGCTCCCGACGCTCGTCACGGCGGGGACCCTGCTCGTGGCGCGCACGAATCCGACTCGGGACGAGGCGGCCGCGCTCGGCGTCGACGCAGGCTGAGTCGTCGGCCTAGCCGGCGAGCGCTTCGGTGACGAAGTCGAGGATCGAGGCGACGTCGTCCTCGCCGTTCGGAGTCGAGACCTTCTCTGTCGTCGGCCGCCCGGGAAGCGCCTCGCCGAGCGCGCGGATCGCACCCTCCGCGTCGCTTTCGTCGGTCGCGAACACCCGGCAGCGCAGGTCGCCCAGGTCGGCGCGCGCGATCGGCCCGATCGGGTCCAGCCCGGCGTCGGCGGAGTGGCCGACCGGTCCTGCGAAGACGCATGCGCGGACGTTCGAGAGAAAGGGCAGGGCCCAGGCGCAAGCGCTCGCACCGAGGCCCACGCCGACGATCGCGATCCGGCTCCCATCGAGGCTCGGTTCGGCGCCGAGGGCCTCGAGGCTGCGTACGATGTCGGAGACCGATTGCCGCGCGAATTCCTCGACGAGGGCCCGCGTGTCCGCATCGAGGGCCTGGCCTCGGGTCAGCTTCGCGTGGCCGTCGACGAGGCGGTCGGTGAGCTTGGGGCTCTGGCGAGCGCCGAGGAGCGGGAGGTCGATCTGTGCGATCGCGAGCGGTCGTCCCGCCTCCGCAGACCAGGCGTCGGATCCGCCGAGCACGAGGACGAGGGGTGAGGACTCGCCGTTCTCCGGTCGATGGAGGCGACCCGGCACGAAGTCACCGCGGCTCACGACCTCGAAGACTTGCCCGGTCCCCCTGGCCGGGGACGCGTCTCGCAGGGTCAGGCGTGCGGGCGACTCGTCGAGGGGGCGGTAGAGAGAGGGCGCGGCGGACATGGCGCGCAACCTTAGCAGTCGCCACGCGTCGACGGGTGGCGCCCGCGGCGAAGGTGAAGCGCCCGCAGCGAAGGTTGAAGCGCCCGCGGCGAAGGCGAAGCGCCCGCAGCGACGGCGGAGCCAGCGTCGCTTGGAGGGAGAAGCCGAGGGCCGGGGTGCTACTTGAGCAGCAGCTTGCGCGTGCGGTAGAGCGTCGACTTGACGGCGTCTTCCGACTTCGACGTCGCGGCGGCGATCTCCGCGATCGGCATCGATTCGAGATGATGCATCTCGAAGAGCCGGCGCTGCTCGGCCGTGATCTCGTGCTCGAGCACGTGATCGAGGTGGCTCGCGCGTTCGACCATCTCGTAGTTCTCGAGCGGCGTCGCCTCGGGTGCGCTCGCGGCGGTCAGGCTCGAGAACGCGACGTCCTCGTCCTCCTCGAAGAGCGGGACGGTGGGGTGGCGCTTCTTGCGGAAGCGCGCGGCGAGGGTCCGGCGCGTCAGCCCGAAGATCCACGCGGCGAAGGGCGCATCGCCCCGGAAGCCGTCGATCGACGAGAAGATGTTGATGAACACCTCCTGCGTCGTCTCTTCGGTATCCGCGCGGTTGCGCAGCCGCTTGTCGAGGAACGCGTACACGCGCTTGAAGTAGCGCTCGTAGATCTCGTCGAAGGCGGCGCGATCGCCGGTCCGGATCCGATCGACCAGGACTTCGTCCGAAACGCGACCCGACGGGTTCGTGGGGTCGATCGGAGTAGCATCCGGGGAAAGCGGCGCGCCCATGGAGAGCGGTGCGCCGTTGGCGTCGGGCGATGTACGCGCGTCTCGCTCCGACTCCGGTCGGGCTCGATCTCGCGCTTCGCTGTCTCCGCTTGTGCTGCTGCTGATCGTCAAAGCCGAATTCCTCGAGCGCCGCGTTCGAGCGCTCGGACCTTCGTTCCTCCGGCTGGCCCAGTCCAATCCGGAGTCTCCCCCCACATAGACAGTTGCCCGGAGGCATGGCGGGGTGTCAAAAATTGTCACCTCCCGCCCGAATAAGCCCGAAATCGTCACTCCGACCCGAGGGGGATGGCGCCTGCTCGATTATGACGAAACGTCAGATCCGGATCCGCCGATCGGGAGCGAGCTGGACGACCTCGGGCGGCTCGGCGATTGGTGGCACCCCTCAGGCGGGGACGAGCGGCTCCGCGAGGAGGTCCGCATCCGTCAGGCCGGTGCGGAAGGCCGAGGGGCTCGGCGGGTCGACCAGGCCGGAGGCGGCCGGATCGGTGGCGCGGATCGGATGTGCGGCCCCGAGGGTCACCCGGCGCAGCCCGTCCGAAGGGCCACCGGCCTCGAGCGGCTCGAGCAGGAGCGTGAGCTGTCCCTGCTGTCGCAGTGCCCGAGTTCGCGAGAGCCCGAGGCGGCCGTCGCCGAGCAGGCCCGAAACGTGCTCGACGGCGGCGAGCACCTCGGCGTCGAAATCGGGCGCGAAGAGCTGGAGGCGCGGCGGCGCGAGGGGACGGAGGCCGAGCTCGGGGGCGAGCTTCTGGAAGTCCGCGACGCGCGGGGTGATCCAGCCGAGATCGGAGAGCCCGCTCGCGAGCAGACGGGCGACCGGGTCGCCCGCGTCCTCCGCCGTCGCGCGGATGCAGATCAGCTCACCCGCCTCCCCGATCGCGAGGAGGTCGATCGGGGACGTGGCTCCGAGGAAGCCCTCCGCGACGACGCGCCAACCCGGCGAGGAGCGCCGAAGGGCCTGCCGCAGCGCCCGTCGGAGCGATCCGACCTCGATCGCGCCCTGCCACTCGAGCTCAGCCAAGGACCCGGCTCCGCGCGTCTTCGTAGAGGAGACGCGCCACGTCCATCAGCGCCCGCGCCGCCGGCGACTGGGGATGGGCGAGCCCGATCGGCCGCTGGGCGGCGATCGCACGGTAGACGTGGAGATCGTCGACGAGCAGACCGTACGAGATCAGCGGGCGCCCGGACTCCGCCTCCGTTCGCCGCGCGAGGACGTCGAAGGCCGCCCGCGCCTCGGCGATCGACTCGACGCCGTGCAGTGTCACCCCGAGTTCGAGCGCCGGATGACGCGCGTAGAGGGCGCGAGCGAGGCCGGCGGTGTCGTCGAGGTCGCGAGGGCGCGCCCCCGAGAGCAGAAGCATCCAGCGCATCGATTCTCCGCCGGTGCCTTGCTCTTCGAGCCAGTCCGGCGGGATGCGCACGAAGACGATCCCCCCGTGACGGGCTTGCCGGGCCTGGCGCGAGGCGAGCTCTGCCGCCGTCTCGTAGAGCCCTCTCAGGTCCTTGGCCGGGCAGAACAGGAGCTCGCAGCCGAGCGGGCCCACGCCGGGCTCCGGCCAGAGCGGGGAGCCACGATCGCCGTCCGGGACGAGCAGGGTCGTCGATGCACCGAGGCGTGCCGTCTCGACGGCGAGATTCCAGGCGAGGGCGGCGCGTACGACGTCACGCTCGCCGATCGGCAGTCCGAGCACCGGGAGCGGCGGCGGCGTCGGTCCGCGATCGGTCGACTCCGTCGGCGGAAGGGCGGGTGCCTCGGGCGCCTCCGGCGCCGGGGCATCGGCCTCCGCAATCCCTTCGCCCTCTTCGAGCTCGGGCAGGAAATAGTGCAGGACGTCGGCGAGATCGCGCGGCAAGGCGTCGTCCCTCGGGCTTCGGTCCGGTCGTGAGCGAAGCGGAGGCGGATCCGACCGGCAGGACCGCTCCGGGAGCAGCAGCTAGCGGACGTGGAGGATCGAGTTCGGTTGTCCCGTCGGGCCGGGGGCCGTCTGGGGATTGTTCGGATCTTCCCGCCACTCGCCGTCGACGACGTAGCGGTACTGGTAGGTGCCGGGCTCGAGGGTCAGGACCTTGGTCCAGACCCGCTCCTGACCTTCCGAGGCGATCAGCGAACGCACGCCCCGGTCCGGTACCCAGCCGTTGAAGTCGCCCGCGATCCGCACGTCGCCGGCGACACCGTCCTTGAACCGGACGACGACCTCGCGCGGCGGCCCCCCGGCCTCGGGCGCCTCGTCCTCTTGCTCGAGGGTCGGCGGTCGCGTGGCGAGCTGGTCCGGCGGCGAAGCGGCGAGCTCGAGGGCGACGGAGGCGTAGTCGAGAGCGCCGTTCGCGGACGGTGCGTAGAGCGAGATCGGTAGACCCTGCCTCGCGGCTTCGCGGAGCTTGACGTTCAGCCGGATGACCGAGTCGAAGCAGAGCTCCTTGAACAGCTCGCGAATGTCACCGAGGGTCTGCCGCGCATAGCGCGTTCGACCGTCGTAGAGGGTCGGCAGGACCCGGACGTGGAGCTCGTGGCCAATCCGATCCGAGAGGAGGCTGATCGTCTCGAGCAGCTTCTGCACGCCGTCGATCGCGAAGAAGCTCGTCTCGAGAGGGACGATCACTTCGCTGGCGGCGCGGAGCGCGTTGAAGGTGAGGAGCCCGACGTTCGGCGGGCAGTCGATCAGCACGTAGTCGTAGAGGGGCGGCAGCGTGTCGATCGCCGCGGCGAGCCGCTCGGTCCGGGCGTCGTGGCGTTCGGTGGCGAGCTTCTGCTCGAGGGCGGAGAGCACGATGCTCGACGGTGCGATGTCGATCTGGTCGGAGACGTCGATGATCACCGAGTCCATCCGGCTCGCGCCGGCGGGTTCGACGAGGACTTCGTAGAGGTTCGCATCGAGGTCGTCGGGCTCGAGGCCGACGGCGAGCGTCGCGTGGGCCTGCGGATCCATGTCGACGATCAGGACGCGGTGGCCGTCCGCGGCGAGGGCGCCGGCGAGGTTGACCGTCGTCGTGGTCTTCCCGCAGCCGCCCTTCTGATTCACGATGGCGATGACACGCATGACGTCCCCCCCGAAACGTTCCACCGCCTCTCTTCGAAATGCGGCGTGCGATCTGTCTGCACCGGACGCGAGTCCGGTCCTCCCTCGGGACCCCCCGATCCCCAGGGCCTGCAGTCAGAGGGGCTGGCGAGCCGTCAGCCGGTCTGACTCCAATCCTTGATCCGGCGCTTGCTGGCCGGCTGTGCTGCACGCGGGCCCGGCTTGGCCGGGAACGCCGCGTCCTGGACATCATCGAGCGAATCGGTCTCGACCGCCACCGGGGCGGCGCCATTCTCGAGCGAACGATAGAGCGAGACCTCGCGCTCGAACTCCGCGACCTCGAAGACCCACTCCTGACCGGTGATCGCTTCGAAGACGGTGTCGTCCTGGAAGACGAGCACCACGTCCCCGGTCGCGACCAGCACGAGCTCGGAGAGCGGGCGACCGACCTGGGGCAGGAGCGCCTGCAGGGCGCGAACGCTCTTGCGGATCTTCTGAACGGAGACGCCCGCGTCGATCAGGCGCTTGGTCGCCTTGAGCGCGACCAGGTCGTCGAAGCTGTAGCGGTGATGGCCACCGGGCGTCCGCTCCGAGGGCTCGATCAGACCGGTCTTCGCCCAGTACTGGAGCTGTCTCCGGGACAGGTCGAGCAGATCCACGACCTCCCGGGTCTTGAATTGCGACCGTACGACTTCCGAAGCATCCCGTGTTCGACTCGACTGCGACACCTGCCCCCCTGCGCCGGTCCCGGTTCGGGAACGCGGCCTCCGACCTGCTCCTTCGCGCGATCGCGAAGTCCGCTCTGCTGTGGCGCCGCTCTCCCGCCCGCGAGGGGTGGAAGAGGCGGCTCCGGGATCCGGGGCCGAGCTCCGCTCGAAACACGGCCCGATCGACTGCTTCCGGTCTGTGCCGGGCTCCGGCCGGGGCGTCCAGCCACGGTCGAAGCGATGGATTCGGGGGGTTCGAACGCGCTCGCTGCCCCGGGGGTTTCGCCAGAGCCGGTCGAGCCTCTGCAGAGTAAATTGGGGGCGGGGCTGCAAGTCAAGCCAAAAGACCCGGGATTTGTCGCGATGAGGGGGAAATAGTGCCTCCGGCTCGGGCGTGTCCCCGAGGCATCGGCGGCCCTTTCTTCGGTGGGGTCTCCCCTCGTATGCGGCGCTCGGGCTCGCTGGGTAAGGTCGCGACGTGCCGAATGACGCCGACGTCGAGAAGCGCGCCGAATCGAGCGCGAGCGGGGGCCGCGCCGCGGACGGGGGCTCGCGGAGCGCGATGTCCCGCTTCGCGGGCCGCGAGGGCGCCGTCCTGGACGCCGAGGACCGCTCGAAAGAGGCCGAGGAAGCCGAAGAGGAAGAGGAGAGCCTGTCGCGCCTGCGGGTGGCCGACGGCGATGTGCTTCGTCCCTTCATGCGCGGGATCCTCGTGCACTCCCTCACGGAGCGGGGCGTCGCCTTCGAAGACGCCTACGAAGTCGCGCAGGCGGTCTGGAAGCGGCTCCGCGGGCGCAGCCAGGTGAGCAAGAAGGAGCTCGGGGCGCTCGTCGACGAGCTGGCCGAAGCCGGCGCGCGGACGGATCCGGCGGATCGCGGCATCAGCCTCGACACCGTGCTCGACGTCCACGGCAAGGACGGCCGCTGGCCCTTCAACCAGGGACGCCTCCAGCAGAGTCTCCTGGCTGCCGGGCTCCGGCCGCGTCAATGCTTCGAGATCGTGCTCGAGATCGAGCGCGACGTGCGCGAGCGCGGGGACGACAGCGTGACCCGCGACGCGCTCCGTGAGAGCGTGGCCGCGCTGCTGCGGGAGCGCGTCTCCGCTGCCGCGGCGGACCGCTATCTCGCCTGGCGCTCCTTCCAGGCCGAGGACGAGCGGTGTCGGCAAGTCGACCCTCGCGCTCGAGGTCGCGCGGCGTTTCTCGATCGGGCGCCTGCTCTCGACGGACTCGATCCGGGACGTGATGCGCGTGATGTTGTCCGACGATCTGGTTCCGACGCTCCACGTGTCCTCCTTCGAGGCGCATACGCGACTGGTCAATCCCGTGCGGGAAGGCGCGGATCCGGTGATCGAGGGGTTCCTCGATCAGTCGCGGACCGTCTCCGTCGGCGTCCGCGCCGTGATCGAACGCGCGATCGCCGAGGGGACGAGTACGGTCCTCGACGGGGTGAGTCTCGTCCCGGGTCTCTTCGATCCCGAGGAGTGGCGCGACCGGGCACACGTCTTCTTCCTGCTCGCGGCGGACGAGGATCGCGAGTCGCTGCACAGTCATCTCGTTGCGCGCGCGCATGGCCGCGGGGCGCGCGCCTCCGAGCGCTACGTGCGCAACTTCCAGGGCATCTTCACGATCCAGGAGGATCTGCTCGAGCGCGCCGAGCGCTTCGGCATCCCGGTCGTCGACGTCCAGGATCGGGACCGGGCGGCGAGCCGGGTCGTGAAGCACGTCGTCGACCTCCTCGGAGAGCGGCGCCGGGCCGAGCGCGGCGCCCCGGCGTAGCGCTGCCGGCTTTTCGGCGACGGCTCGAGTAGAGTCCGGGCGCCGGAGGCCCGACCGGGCCCGGCCCGGATCTGCGCGCCCCGCGCGATCCCCCCTCCCTCCCTCACTCCTGCCTCGAGGTTCGATCCATGGGTCGATCCCTGAAATACGAGATTCCCGGCGTGGACCCGCGCGTCGCCCTCGACGTGTGGGCGGAGAAGGGGTGGAGCGGGGTGTTCGGGACCGCCGCGGAGGCGGAGCGCCGCTCGCGTGTCCTCGAGATCGGCTTCGGCCGCGGGGAGTTCCTGCTCGATCTCGCGACGAGCGCGCCGGACGTCGAGTTCGTCGGCGTCGAGGTCTCGTTCAAGCGCACGCTCAAGATGGCACGGAAGGTCGCGCGGGCGGCCCTCCCGAACGTTCGCCTCGTGGAGGCGCGCGCCGAGGAGGCGATCCGGAGTCTGCCCGAGCCCGGCAGTCTCGACGCGATCTGGATCAACTTCTCCGACCCGTGGCCGAAGACGCGCCACGCTCATCGCCGCGTGATCCAGCCCGAGTTCGTCGCCGCGGCCGCCGCGGCGCTCTGCGAGGGCGGCCACCTCTACGTGGCGACCGACGACGTTCCGTACGCTCACCAGATGGACGAGGTGCTCTCCGCCGAGCCCGCCCTCCAGAACGCCTACGCCCCCTGGCCCTTCGTGAGCGAGGTCAGGGGACGGAGGCGGACCGGCTACGAATCCCAGTGGCGCGAGGAGGGGCGGCCGATGCACTTCTTCGCCTATCAGCGCTGCGGCGTGGAGCGCCCGGATGGCTGAGTCGATCGTCCAGACCCACGCGACGCGGCGACCCAACCTGAAGGATCACGGGCGGGAGGCCCTGCGTGCGCTCTTCGCCGAGCGGGGCTGGCCGGCCTATCGCGCGGACCAGGTCGCGACCTGGCTGTACCAGCAGGACGTCGACGACGTAGAGGCCATGTCGAATCTCCCTGGGGCGATTCGCGAGGCGCTGGGGTCGGAGTTCGACACGCGCTCCCTCGACGTCGTCGAGACCCAGCGCTCCGTCGACGGGACGCAGAAGCTCCTGCTGGGCGCCTTCGATGGGGCGCGGATCGAGGCGGTGCTGATTCCCGAAGAGCGCCGCAATACGCTCTGCGTGTCGACCCAGGTCGGTTGCCCGCTCACCTGCGACTTCTGCGCGACCGGCGCGCTCGGATTCACGCGCAACCTGTCGACCGCCGAGATCGTCGATCAGGTGCTCCACGCCCGTCGACACATGGAGCCTGGCTCGAGCCTCACGAACCTCGTCTTCATGGGCATGGGCGAGCCGCTCCTCAACCTGCCGGCGGTCTCGGAGGCGATCCGGATCCTGACGGACCCCAAGGCCTTCGCCCTCGCGCCGCGCCGAGTGACGGTCTCGACCGCCGGGGTCCTCCCGCAGATCGGGCCGCTCCTCGAGGTCGCGCCGATCCATCTCGCGGTCAGCCTGCACGCGACGACCGATGCCGTGCGCGACGTGCTCGTGCCGCTCAACAAGCGCTTCCCGATCGCGGAGCTGCTCGAGACCCTGCGCGAAGAGCCACGGATCCATCGACGTCGCCCGGTCTTCTTCGAGTACACGCTGATGAAGGGCGTGAACGACTCGATCGCGGACGCGAAGCGCCTGCCCGGGCTGCTGCGCGGGATTCCCTCGAAGGTGAACGTGATCCCGATGAATCCGCACGACGACGCGCCCTACGAACCCCCGAGCCAGGAGACCGTCGACGCGTTCACGGCCGCGCTCCATGACGGTGGGGTCCGGGTCACGCTCCGCCGCGATCGCGGGCGCGACATCGACGCCGCCTGCGGCCAGCTCGCGAACCGGCGCCCGGCCGGCAACGCGTAGGCAACGGGCCCGGCCCCGCCCGGCTCGACGCCCCGCGGTGCGCCCGAATCCCGTCAAGCGCACCCCGGGGAAGGCCGATGCGCCCGGGAGGACGACGGGGGGCCGCGTCCGGTGAGGGGACATGCTCTACGCGTTCGGGGACATCCACGGTGAGCTCGAGAAGCTCGACGAGCTGCTCGACCTGACGCCGCTGCAGCCCGGGGACCGCCTGGTCTTCCTCGGCGACTACATCGATCGCGGACCCGACTCGAAGGGGGTGATCGATCGCCTGATCGCGCTCTCGCAGGAGTACGAGTGCGTCTTCCTCCTGGGCAACCACGAGTCGATGTTCCTCGACTTCCTGGGTTGGACCGACGACGCCTACTTCGGAGGCGACGCGTTCCTGCTGAACGGCGGCGACCGGACCCTCGCCGGCTACGGCTACTTCGATCGCGAGGAGACGAGCCGCGAGAGCTTCCGCCTCCCGAAGGACCACGAGGACTTCCTGCTCGGTCTCCGGCTCTCGCACATCGAAGGCGACTACCTCTTCGTCCACGCAGGCATCTCGCAGGATCACCTACGCTCCGGCGACCTTTCCTACGCGCTTCGCAAGAGCCGACCCGAGGACATCCTCTGGAACCGAACGAGCGGAGAGCTGCCCCACGACCTCGGGATCACGATGGTCTACGGGCACACGCCGAACGAGGACTTCGGCGTACGCTGGAACGCGCCGTTCTCGATCGGCGTCGACACGGGCGCCGTCTACGGCGGCCCGTTGACGTCGATCCGGCTCCCGGACGAGACGATCTTCCAGGCCTAACCGCGCGGCGGCCCGCTCGCGACGGCGCTCGCTGCGTCCGTGTTCCGCTGGCGGAGCTTGGGAATCGTGAGCTTCATGCCCGCGGAGAGCGCGTCGAGATCGACGTCCGGGTTGTACTGGCGGAGCAGCCAGATCGGGACGTCGTAGCGTCGCGTGGAGAGGATCCACAGCGAGTCGCCGGGGCCGACGCGGTGGCTGACGGTTCCCTCGATCTCCCACTCGGCGAAGAAGTCTTCCTGGAGGGATCGGTGGTACTCGACCCGGATCCGCTCGAAGGCGTCCGGCGAGATGTCGGAGAAGTCGAGGCGCAGGCGCTGCTGGACGACCACCGGCTCGCCGAAGCGCAGGCCGTTGATCTTGCGCAGGCGGCTCGCGCGGAGGCCGAGCCACTCGGCGTAGTGGCCGAGGGTCTCGCCGGTCTGGACGACGATGGTGCCATTGCTGGCGACGGTGTAGTCGGTCGGGTCGGCGAGGAGGCCCGGGGAGGGCTCGGTCGCGCTCTCGTCCGAGACCGAATCGGTCTCGACCAGAAGGGCTTCGCCCTCGGCGGGCGCCGGGGTCCCGGTCGCTGCGAAGTCGGTTGCGTCGGGATCGAGCGGTGCCGTGCGCGCCGGGGAAAGCGCGGCGGCGGCGTCCGGGTGCGCCTGCTTCGCGGTCGCTCCGGCGCTCGCGATCGCCGTCGGCTTCGGGACGCGGAGCTTCTGGCCCGGATGGATCCGGTTCCGGCTGCGCAGGTCGTTCATCGCGACGAGGTCGCCGACCGTGATCCCGAAGCGTCGCGCGATCTCGGTCAGGTTGTCGCCGCGGCGAACCGTGTAGGCGTCGGTCTCGCCGGCCGACGCGATCACGCCGCTTCGCGAGACGCGAAGCCGCTGGCCGGCGTGGATGCGGTTGCGGCTGCGGAGGTTGTTCATCGCGACGAGGTCGGCGACGGTGATTCCGAAGTTGTCCGCGATCTTCGATAGGTTGTCGCCACGGCGCACGGTGTAGAACCCGCTCTGCGGGAGTGCGGCCGGGGCGTCGGCGGTCTTCTTCGAGGGCTTGTAGGAAGCGTTGCGGGTCGTGGCGCCCGAGCTGCGTCCGTCGGTCGGGAGCTTGATCTTCTGGCCGACGCGGATGCGGTGCTTGCTGCGCAGGCCGTTCAGGGCGACGAGCTCCGACATCCGGACGCCGTGGCGTCGGGCGATCGTCGAGAGCGTGTCGCCGCGTCGGACCGTGTAGGTCGTGTCGCGGGTCTGCCGGGCGTACTGCTGAGCGACGGGCAGGCTCGCGATTCCCTGGGCGAGGGGCTTCGGGAGCGACGCGCGCGGGACCTTGATCGAGAAGCCCTTCGGAACGCGCTTGGCGCCCTTCCAGACCGTCGGTCGAAGGGCGGGATTCGCCTGCTCGAGCGTCCGCCGGTCGACGCCGATCGCCTTCGCGAGGTCCGTGGCCTTCGCGTAGTAGGGCATGTCGATCGAGTCGTAGACGATCGGCTGGTCGAGGTCGAGTGGCCCGAAGTAGAACTCGGGATTGCTCGCGACCGCGCTCGCGGCGAGGAACTCGACATAGAAGTTCCGGCTCGCGAAGCCGAAGGTCCGGGACTTGTACTTGCGGACGATCGTGGTGATGTCCTTCGTACCGAGCTTGCGGGCCGCGCGGCGCATGCCGGCGGCGCCGTGGTTGTAGGCGGTGATCGCCAGGGGCCAGGAGCCCGTGACCCGTCGATTCTGTTCGAGCAGGCGGGCCGCGGCGACGGACGCGCGATAGGGATCGAGGCGCTCGTCGACCACGTGGTCGACCTGCATGAAGCGTCGGCCGGTCGAGCGCGTGAACTGCCACAGGCCGGCGGCGCCGACGCGCGAGTAGACGTTCGGCGTATACGACGACTCGACGTGAGGGAGGTTCGCGATCTCGAGGGGCAGGTTCATGTCCCGCAGCGTCTGGAGGATGTGCGGCTTGTACGCGCCCGAGCGGATGACGCCGGCGCGGAACTTGTTCGCCTGGCCGAGCTGGAACCGGACGAGGCGGGCGCTCTTCTTGAGCGTCGCGTTCTCCACGCCGGCCGGGAAGAGGGCGAGGACGCGCTGCTCTTCGCGAGAGAGTCCCGAGCGCTTGCCCTTCGCCAGCGTCAGCAGGATCTGCTTGTAGTGCTTCTTCCGCTTCTCGGTGTGGCGCTCGCGCCCGCGACCCGAGAGGCCGGTCGGGATCTTCGCGACTTCGTAGACGATGCCGAGGTCGCGGCTGTCGTGGATCAGGCCGGCGTCGGTTCCGACCTCGCTGTAGATCCGCTTCCAGAAGGCGACGTCCTTCTCGAGGGCCGCCGGTCGCGGGAAGTCCTTCGGTGCGGACATCGCGGGGGGCGCGATCAGTAAGAGGGCGGCGATCGTGAGCGCCGACAGGGCGAGCACGGCCGTCGAGACGATCCGATCCAGGTCGAAGGTCGGTACCGGACCGGTGTAGGTGGGGCGAAATTCCAGCAATCGCTTCATGGACGACTCCCTCCGCCCTTCATCCATCGGCAACTCACCGGCAGATTCGGAGCAGAAAGCGTCGTTTCCCCGCTGGGACTCGTCGAAAACCCACGATGGCGTGCATCGGGGCTCGGCGGCCAGCCTCCGTCAGTTGATGTGTCGGCCCGCCCGCCGTCGCATCGCGATCGGCGGTGGGCACCTGTCGGGGGGATTCGATTGTCGTCGCGGGGCCGCTGCCGCGAGGCATCCGAAGCGGACCCCTGGATCCGTTCAGGTGCCCGTCGGCTCGGCCCGGTTCCCGCGCGCGACCGGAACCCGAGAGGGGGAGGGGACGGTCGGTCCGCGGGATCGCCTCGAGTCTACTTCTTCTTTTTCTTCTTTCGCGAGGCCCGCTGCTGCTTTCGCTTGTTCTTCTTCGCCTTCGGGTCCTGGCGCTTCTTGGTCGCGCTGCGGCCGCCTCCGCCGCCGAGCATGGCCATCGGGTCGAAGCCGCCACCCATTCCGCCGGGGCCGCCCATCCCGGGCATCCCGCCGCCGCCACCGAGGCCACCGAGCAGACCGCCCTGCTTGCCGAGCATGCCCATCATCTGGCGCATCTGGGAGAAGCGCTCGACGAGCCCTTCGATGTCCTTGACCGTGCGCCCGCAGCCCGCAGCGATCCGGCCCGCGCGACTCTTGTCGATGATCGAAGGTTCGGCCTTCTCGGCCTTCGTCATCGACTGGATCATCGCCTCGACCTTCTTGAGCTCGCCGTCGTCGACCTGGTCGGCGAGCCCGCCGATCCCGGGCATCTTCGCGAAGACGTCCTTGAGCGGCCCGAGCTTCTGGATCATGCGCATCTGCTTGAGCAGGTCGTCGAGGCCGAAGGTCCCCTTCAGGATCCGCTCGGCGTCTTCTTCGGCCTCCTTCTCGTCGACGACCTCCTCGAAATCCTTCACGAGGCCGACGATGTCGCCCATGCCGAGGATGCGGCTGGCGAGGCCTTCCGGGCGGAACTCCTCGAGTCGGTCGACCGTCTCGCCCGTACCGAGGAACTTGATCGGGACGCCGGTCACCGCCTTGACCGCGAGGGCCGCACCACCGCGGGCGTCGCCGTCGAGCTTCGTCAGGATCACGCCGTCGAGGTCGATCTTCTGCGCGAAGGCGCCGGCGACGTTGACGGCATCACGCCCCATCAGCGCATCGCACACGAGCAGCTTGTTCGCCGGTTCGACGCGTCCGACGATCTCCTCGAGCTCCGCCATCAGGTCGTCGTCGACGGCCAGACGACCGGCGGTGTCGTAGATGATCGCGTTGTGGCCTTCGCGCTTCGCGCGCTCGAAGGCCGCGGCGCAGATCGCCGGGGGCAGGTCGCCTTCGACGCCGTGATGGACCGGGACGTCGATCTGGGCGCCGAGAGTCTTCAGCTGGTCGACCGCGGCGGGTCGATAGACGTCCGCGGCGACGAGCAGCGGCTTCAACCCCTGCTTGCGGAGGTGGACCGCGAGCTTCGCCGAGATCGTCGTCTTTCCGACGCCCTGGAGGCCGGCGAGCATGATCGACGTGATCCCGCGGTCCTTCGCGAGGGTCGTGTCGACCGGGCCCATCAGGTCGACGAGCTCTTCCTCGCAGATCGCAACGAAGTGCTGGCCGGGGGTGACCTTGATCTTCCGGCCCGACCGATCCTTGACCCGGGTCTGGACCTTCTCGCCGAGGCTGCGCTCCTTGACCCGGTCGAGGAACGAGCGGGTGACCTTGAGGTCGACGTCCGCCTCGAGCAGCGACATGCGCACGTCGCGCAGCGCTTCGTCGATGCTTTCTTCGTTCAGTTCGCGAACGCCCTTCAGCCGGTCGGTCGCGTTCTTGAAGCCCTGGGTCACGGTCTCGAGCAAGGGGTCCTCCGAGGGCCGCGAGGTTAGCAGCCGTCGTCAAAGCGGGTCGCGGATCCGCGGAAATGACCTCGAGAGGTCGCCTTGCCGCTCCGTCGGGAGGCCGGCATGCTTGGGCTTCGCCGTCGGGGACACCCGGCATCGCCGCCGGGAACCGCCGGCGCGCCGACACCATCACATCGGGAGACGAAGCGTGAGCATCGAGGTCGAGGCCCAGATCACCGGCAACGTATGGAAGGTCGAGACCGAGGTCGGGGCCGAGGTCGAGGAGGACGACGTCCTGCTCATCATCGAATCGATGAAGATGGAGATTCCCGTGGAGGCGCCCGAGGACGGGAAGGTCCTCGAGATCAAGGTCGCCGAAGGGCAGGCCATCGAGGAAGGGGACGTCCTGGTCGTCCTCGAAGCGTAGGCGTCGAATGGCCGCAGCGGAGATCCGAGAGCGAGCAGGGGACGCGCGGCTACGCGCCCGAAGGCTCGGCCCCGGAGACCGCGGCGCGGCGCTGGCACATCTCCGCGCGGACGAAGAGGCGAACCTCGTCCTGATCGACCTGGTGGATCGGCTCGGGCGGGCCCTGGGCCCCGGCGAGATTCCGCCGCAGATCTACGGCGCCTGGGACGGAGATCGGCTCGAAGCCCTGGCGGCGCTCCGGCCGAGCATCGTGCTCTCGGCCGGCGCATCCGAAGAGGCCTTCGAAGTCTTCGTTCCCTTGGTCCTGCGGGTACCGAGCGGCCTCGCGAAGTGCGACCGCCACCTCGTGGCCCCGATCTGGGACGCGCTCCGGGAGGAGGGCCGGGTCTCGACGATCGACCGGATCGAGATCGCCTACCGGCTTCGCCCGGAGGCGATCGTCGCGGCCGATGCGTCGCTGCCGGGCGTCGCCCGTCCGGCGCGCCCCGAAGAGCTCGACGAGCTCGTCTACGCCGCGCGCGCCAGCCTCTGGGAGGAGGACCGTCCGGATCCCGCAGAAGGCGACCCGGTCGGCTTCCAGCGCTGGGTCCAGGGGCGCCTCCCGCGCGCGCGGATCGTCTCGGAGGGCGGACGCACCGTCTTCGTCGCCTACGCCGACGTTCGCCGCGAGGAGGGCTGGCTCGTCCAGGGCGTCTACACCTGGCCGGAGTGCCGTCGCCGCGGCTTCGCCCGGCGTGGGATGGACTCGGTGGTGCGTGAGGCCTTCGCGTCGGGCGCGCGCCACGTCCAGCTCGCCGTCGTCGAAGGCAACGACCGCGCGGCGCGCCTCTACGAGCAGCTCGGATTCGAGCCCTTCGCCGAGCTCAGGACGGTGCTGTTCCACTGAGTCCGCGCGCACGCAGGCGGTCGATCACCGCCTCGCGCAGCCACCGACCCTCTTCGACCACGCGGAGCTGCTCGATTCCGTAGCTCTCGTGCCAGGCGGCCACGCCCGTCGGCATCGCGACGCGCCGGGTTGCCTCGATCGTCTCGGAGGACCCCATGCGACGGCTCGTGCGCGACCCATCCTGCACGGCCTCCGGTGCGACATCGCGGGGATGGATCTCGACGATCGCGACCCGATCTTCCCAGCTCTCGGCGGACCACACGTCGCCGGTCCGGATCGGCCCCGCCCGGAAGTGGCCCGCCACCGCGCGACTCGGGTAGTAGGCGAGGTCCAGCCCGGTCTCTTCCCGGAGTACGGTCTCGAAGAGTCGCCGCATCCCCATCGTGTCGATTCGCTCGGGGGCGTTCGCGACGACCTCGCCGACCGAGAGCGGTGCCTCGCCGTCGCGCGCCACGTTGAGGAACGCATGGAGGTGGGGCGCGGCGCGAAAGTGGAAGACCGCCGCCGGTGACTCGAGGCGGAAGATGGGGGACGGCTGGTCGTCGAAGCGCATCCCCTCCTGATGGTCGACGTCGTAGTCGGCGAGGTGGAACGTCTCGATCCCGCCGTTCGCCTCGATGCACGCCCAGGCGTAGTCGCGGTCGCCTTCGGCGTAGTTCCCCAGGATGCGGTCGATGACCGCCCGGGCGGCGGCGCGCTGCGTCGTCGTCAGTTCGCCGACGGGCACGCCTTCGAAGTGGCCGTCGGTCCCCTGGACGGCGACGGCGGTCTGGACCGGCGCCTTCGGACGACGCGCCTGCTTCCGGGCGGCAGGCGAGAGACTCGCGATCAGGGCCTGGCCGGCCTCGAGCTGGTCGAGATAGGCGTTGCCCGGCAGCCCGACCTCACCGTCTCCCGTCTGATCGCCGTAGACCTGGGGGCCACCGAAGGGATCGCCCTCGCGATTCGCGCCGCCCATCCGGAGGTTGAGGTGGGCGCCGGTGAGGTGGACCTGGTACGGGCCGGCCTCGGGATCCCCGACGAAGAGCAATCGACCGTAGTTCAGCCCGACGAGGCCGAGGAAGAACTGATCGAAGAGACGGGTCCGTCCGGCCGGCGAGAGCGAGGCGTGGATCAGGTCGACGAGGAGCGCCTGCTCCTGGCGCCGAAGGAACACCGTCTTGGTTCCGCCGCTCGCGACGCCGCGGTTGTGGAACTGTCGGCGGGGGTGGTCGTAGTCGACGAACGCGTCGTCGACGCCGCGCGCACGGAGACGACCCGACAAGGCCCGGGCGAGGTCGTCGACCGGCGCGAGCTCCGCGCTCGGCTTCGGCGGGAGCAGGCCGCGGCTGGCGACGCCGAAGAGGCCGCTCGCGGCGAGACCGGCGGTGCCAGCGAGGAGCTGCCGACGGGAAGGGGGCATCGTTTCGACCTCCGAGCGGACCTCGATTCTAGCGCGACCCGCCGTCGATTGAGCGCGTCCGGGGAAGGGCTACCGTGCCGCCTCCCAACGATTCATGAACGGAAAAGGAGACTCCGATGGGCCTGTTGGACGGAAAGGTCGCGATCGTGACCGGAGCGGGTGGCGGACTCGGGCGCGAACACGCGCTGGCGCTCGCGAAGGAAGGCGCCGCCGTGGTCGTGAACGACCTCGGTGGTGCGCGGGACGGTTCGGGCTCCGGCTCGGCGATGGCCGACCAGGTCGTGGACGCCATCAAGGCGGCCGGCGGCGAGGCCGCGCCGAACTACGACAACGTGTCGACCGTCGAAGGCGGGGAGTCGATCCTGAAGTCGGCGCTCGACGCCTTCGATCGCGTGGACATCCTGATCAACAACGCGGGCATCCTCCGCGACAAGAGCTTCTCGAAGACGACCGAAGATCTCTGGGATCCCGTGATCGCCGTTCACCTGAAGGGCACCTACTGCGTGACCCGCCCAGTCTTCAACTGGATGAAGGAGAACGGGAACGGCGGCACGATCATCAACACGAGCTCGACGTCGGGCCTGAACGGCAACTTCGGTCAGTGCAACTACGGCGCCGCGAAGGCGGGCATCGCCGGGTTCACGCGCTGTCTCGCCCTCGAAGGGAAGAAGTACGGCATCCGCTGTCACATCCTCGCGCCGGTCGCGCACACGCGGCTGACCGAGGACCTGCCCGGGTTCGGCGACGATGCCGCTGCGGCGAAGTACGACCCGAGCCTCGTCTCGCCGCTCATGGTCTATCTCGCATCCGACGCGGCGAAGGACATGACGGGCAAGACCTTCCTCGCCGGCGGGGGCCGGATCGCCGAGATGCGGGTCGTGACCGCGACGGGCATCACGAAGGAAGAGGACGGCGGGCTCTGGACGGCCGAAGAGGTCGGCGCCCGGATGGCCGCGGGCGAGATCCTGCTGCCCGAGTAGTCGAGGCAGGCGTGCCGGGGCGGCGTGGTCCGCTCCGGCGCGTCGCCAATTTGGCGGCCCCAGGGGGCGTCGGTACCCTGCGGTGATCATGTCCGACGATCCAGAGACGACCGAGCGGCCGCCCGAAGGCGAGCCCGTCCTCGACGCGGACGCCGAATCCGCCGACTTCTCCGGCGGCCCCGAGATCTCCGACAGCTCTGGCAGCTCTGGCAGCTCCGACGGAAAGGATCGCGCTCCGGCCCCGCTCCCGCCCCACGTGGCGAAGGGAGCGGCGCGCTCGTCGATGGCCGAGCGGTTCAATTTCCTCTTCCGCTCGTTCGCGAGTCGGTTCTTCGCGCACTTCGAGCTCGACGAGGCCGTCGTCGAGCGCCTGAAGGCCCTCGAGTCCCGCGGCAGCGTCGTCTACGTCATGCGGTACTCGAGCCGCCTCGACTACTTCCTGTTCAACACGCTCTTCCTTCGGCATGGCCTGCGGCTCTCGGGCTTCGCGAACGCCATCCACTTCTACTACTACCGGCCGCTGCATCAGCTGATCCCGACGATGCTCCGACTGAAGCGGGCGCGACCGCGGGAGGTGGAGCACGCCGAGGACTGCGAGATCGTCCGGGAGCACGTGGCCGCCGGCCACAGTCTCTTCCTCTTCCTGCGGACCCAGCGACTCAAGGCCTTCCTGCGCGGGAAGAAGCAGGAGCGGCGACGCGATGAGCTCGACCTGCTCGGCGAGGTCGTGCGTCAGGTCCGGGAGGTCGATCCGGAGCGTGAGGTCTTCGTGGTTCCCCTGGCGATCTTCTGGCGCAAGGGGCCTCGGACCGAGAATCGATTCCTGAACGTCGACTACGGGTCCCTCGCCCGTCCGTCGGACTTCGCGAAGGTCGCACGGTTCCTCTCCACCTACCGCAGCCTGACGGTCAAGGTCGGCGACGCGATCGACGTCGGTCTCTACGGGAAGGTGAACGCGGACGACGACGCGAAGCGACTCGCGCGCAAGATCCGCCGCGCGGTGCTCATCCATCTCTACCGGGAAGAGAAGGTCGTCGAGGGTCCGTCCCTCCGTCCGCGTTGGCGCGTGTTGAAGGAGGTCCTGGGCGACCCCGGCGTGCGGAAGGCGATGGCGGTCCGCGCGAGCGCCGACAAGGGGTCGCCGGAGAAGGCCGAGCGCGAGGTCGAGAAGATCTTCAAGGAGATCTCGGCCAACATGAGCTCGACGTGGCTGGCGATCGGTGCCGCCGTCGTCGGCGCGATCTTCAAGCGCCTCTTCGCCTCGATCGAAGTCCACCGGCTGAACGAGATCGCAGAGGACGCCAAACGTCATCCGATCGTCCTCGTTCCGAGCCACCGCTCCTACTTCGATTTCCTGATCCTCTCCTGGCTCTTCTACCAGAACTACCTCGTCCCGCCCCACATCGCGGCCCGGGAGAACATGGCGTTCGGCCCCTTCGGATACCTGTTCCGCAACATGGGCGCGTTCTATCTCCGCAAGTCCTTCGACGATCCGCTCTACAAGGAGGTCTTCCGCGCGTACGTCGCCTACCTCGTGCGCGAGGGCTTCACCCAGGAGTTCTTCATCGAGGGCGGCCGCTCGCGGACGGGCAAGAACCTGGCGCCGCGCCTCGGCATGCTCTCCTGGGACGTCGATGCCTTCCTCGAAGGCAACCGCAAGGATCTCTTCTTCGTCCCGATCGCGATCAGCTACGAGCGACTCGTGGAGGAATCCGGGATGGTCGAAGAGCTCGCCGGCGGCGAGAAGACCGAAGAGAGCGTCCTCGGTCTCTTTCGCGCGCGGAAATACCTCCAGCGGCGCTTCGGGTCGGTCCACGTGTCCTTCGGCGAGCCGATCTCCCTCGCCGGCGCCCTCGGCGGTCAACGCGAGCGTTTCGAGGCGCTCCAGCGCGGCGAGATCTCCTCGACGGAAGTGCGCACGGTTCTCGAGGAGCACAAGCGCGACTTCGTGGGCTCCCTCGGCCACTCCCTCGTCGAGCGCATCGGTTGGGCGATGGTCGCGAACGCGACCTCCGTCGCCTCGGTCGTCCTGATGGGCGCGCCGCATCGCGGCGTCCTGCGTGAGGACCTGGTGCGCGGGATGCAGGAGGTGGCCGGGCTGCTGCGGCTACAGGGGGTACGACTCACGACCGCCCTCGAGCACGACCTGCCCGAGCTGCGTGAGTCGATCGCGTTCCTCGAGCGATCGGACCTCCTCAAGTCCCGGCTCGACCACCGCGGAGAGATCCTTCACTTCGAGGAGAGTCGCCGGCGTGCCCTCGACATCTACCGGAACTCGATCGCCCACTTCCTCGTGATCCCGAGCGTGCTCGCGCGCGCGGCGCTCGGCGGCCTGCCGCGCAACGGTGTCCACCAGGAGCTCGAGACCTGGATCGACGTCTTCTACCGCGAATACTATGCGTCCCGCGAGCTCTACCTCACCCGCGGCGAAGCCGTCCTCGAGCACTTCGAGAGCGAGGGATGGATCACCCTCGACGGCGACGGGGTCTGGCAGGCGACCCGCGAAGGGCATCGGCCGCTCCGCGTCCTGGCAGAGCAGACGCGCGGCGTCGTCGAATGCTACGACTCGATCGTGCGTGTGCTTTCCGCGTGGATGCAGTCGGCGGACGAGGGCGTGCTCCGGAGCGGGCTCATCAAGGAGGCGCAGCTCGACTTCGAGGGCGCCCAGCTGCTCGGGGACGCACGCCGGATGGAAGCGCTCAGCGACACGACCTTCGACAACGCGCTCGCGTGGCTCGCCTCCCGGGACATCCTCGAGAGCGAGTCCATCACGACCGGCAAGCGCGGCGGTCGGGACACCCGTTATGCCCGTGGGGAGAAGTGGTCCGAGCTCGCGCGGCTCGGGGCGCTTCTGGCGGCGGCTCTCCGGGACGGGTAGCTTCCGCGCCCTTTCGGGCCCCCGTCCGGATCGTCTCTCGCGTTCGCCGGGGGCCGGTCCCCGAGCCCGTTTCCCGAGGAAGCCATGTCCGCCGAGTCCCCTGCCGACCCCATCTCCATCATCGACTTCGAAAAGGGCGGGGGTCTCGTGACCGCGATCGCCCAGGACGACGACACGGGCGAGGTCCTGATGGTCGCCTACATGAACGAGGAATCGCTCCGCCGGTCCCTCGAGATCGGCGAGGTCGTCTACTGGAGCCGGAGCCGGAAGAAGTACTGGCACAAGGGCGAAGAGAGCGGAAACGTCCAGAAGCTCAAGGGCATGTACGTCGACTGCGACGGCGACGCCCTCGTCCTGCGCGTCGAGCAGATCGGCGGCGCCGCGTGCCACACGGGGAAGCGCAACTGTTTCTTCCGCCGGATCGACGGCGGAACGATCGAGGACGTCGGCGTCCAGGTCTTCGATCCCGACGAGGTCTACAAGAAGTGAGCATACTGGCCCCCACGAACGACGAAGGTCCCAAGATCCGACTCGGCCTGCCCAAGGGCAGCCTGCAGGAAACGACCGTCTCGCTCTTCGCGAAGGCGGGCTACGACGTCCGGATCTCCGGACGTTCCTACTACCCTTCGATCGACGATGCCGAGATCGAGTGCATCCTGATCCGGCCCCAGGAGATGGCGCGCTACGTCGGGCAGGGCGTGCTCGACTGCGCGATCACGGGACTCGATTGGGTGATCGAGTCCGGAGCCGACGTCGAGGAGCTCGCCGACCTGCGCGCGCCGTGGCCGAACTACGGTCCCGTCCGGTGGATCCTCGCGGTCAAGAACGACTCGCCGTTCCAGACGCCGAAGGATCTCGAAGGCAAGCGGATCGCCACCGAGGTCATGGGCATGACCGAGCGATACTTCGCCGAGCAGGGGATCAGCGCTCAGCTCGAGTTCTCCTGGGGCGCGACCGAGGTCAAGCCGCCGGTGCTCGCCGACGCGATCGTCGACGTGACCGAGACGGGCTCGAGCCTGCGCGCCAACAATCTGCGCGTGATCGACCTGCTCCACGAGAGCACCCCCCGACTGATCGCCCATCGCGCTTCGCTCCAGGATCCCTGGAAGCGCGGCAAGCTCGAGCGGCTGAAGATGCTGCTGATGGGCGCGATCGCCGCCGCGACCCGGGTCGGGCTCTCGATGAACGTTCCGAAGGACAAGATGGAGAGCGTGCTCGCGCTCCTGCCCGATGCCGGCAAGCCGACGATCTCGCCGCTCGCCGATCCGTCCTGGGTCGACATCTTCGTGATCGTCGAGGAATCCTTCGTCCGCGATCTGCTGCCGAAGCTCCACGAGGCCGGTGCCCGCGGCATCGTCGAGAACCCGCTCAACAAGATCATCGACTGACGTGTCGCCCGCCGCGGGACGTGGGACGCCCGTCCATGACCGAGGGCGCTTCGGCCGCTTCGCCGGCGGACTGCTGGACTACGCCCGTACGGCCTGGTGGGGCACGGTCGCACCGCGCACCCTCGAGCGGCGCCCGCTCGGCGTCGCGCAGGGCGTGATCCTGCGAGAGGAAGCCGGGCGTCCCGAGGTCCTGTTGAGCGTGCGGAGCGACCTCTTCGGCTGGGAGCTTCCGGGTGGGACCCTCGAGGCCGGGGAGGATCCGGCGACCGCCCTGATGCGAGAAGTCGAGGAGGAGACCGGACTCGAGGTCGCGGTCGAGGGCGAGGTCGGCGTGTGGCAGCGCACCGGGTTCAGGCCCCACACCGCGCACGTGTTCCGATGTCGCGTACGGGGCGGGCGGCTTCGCCCGTCCCACGAGACACCGCGCGTCGCATGGTTCGACGCCGCCGCTCCGCCCGAGGCGCTCTTTCCCTGGTACCGCGCGCCCCTGGCGATCGGCTGCGAACGGCGGCCCGATGCCGTCGCGATCGAGGAGAGCCAGGGGCTGGCGTGGATTCTCGAAGCGATGCAGATCGACCTGCGGATGCGCTGGGACGGCTTGCCGGATCCGTCCGCGCCGATTTCCGAGGGCCCGCATCGCGACGGCTGACGGGCCGGTTCGCCCGGGATCGCGCGGAGGCGCATCGCCCGACGCGTATCGGCATTCCGTCTGATCGAGCCCCCTCGACTCGGGCGCCGCCGCTACGCTCGCGCCTGCCGCGCCCCGGCTCGAGGCGTATCCAAGGTCAGGAGAGATCTGTCGTGTCCGAAATCCGAACGACCCACACGTTCTGCCGGATCTGTGAGTCCCTCTGCGGGCTCGAGGTCGACATCGACGGCCAGGGTGAGATCGCGGCGATCCGTCCGGACGCCCGACACGTCGAGAGCGAGGGGTTCGCCTGCGTGAAGGGGCTCAAGCAGGATCGCCTCTTCGGGAGTCCCGACCGGCTCGAGTACCCCATGAAGCGCGTCGGCGATCGCTTCGAGCGCATCTCCTGGGAGCAGGCCCTCGAGGAGATCGGCGCGAAGGTCAAGGGCCTGCGCCGGGACCACGGGGCCGATTCGATCGGGATGTACGTCGGGACCGCGGCGGGCTTCAGCCTGCTCCACCCGATCTTCGCCCAGGGCTTCATGAACGGGGTCGGCTCGAAGAGCATGTACGCCTCGTCGACCCAGGACTGCAGCAACAAGTTCGCGGTGGCGAAGGAGGTCTACGGCTTCCCGTTCACCCAGCCCTTCCCGGACCTCGACCACACCGAGTGCCTGATCATCGTGGGCGCGAATCCGATCGTCTCGAAGTGGAGCTTCCTTCAGGTGCCGAACCCGGGGAGGCGCCTGCGCGAGATCGAGGCGCGAGGCGGCAAGATCTGGATCGTCGACCCGCGTCGGACGGAGACCGCGAAGGTCAGCGGGGAACACGTCGCGATCCGGCCGGGGACCGACGTCTTCTTCTACCTGAGCTTCCTCCACGAGCTGATCCTGACCGGCGGTGTCGACGAGGCGGTCGTGCGCGACCACCTGCGCGGCTTCGAGACCGTGAAGATGCTCGCGGCCGACTGGCCGGCGGAGCGCACCGCCGAGGTGACGCGGATTCCGGCGGAGACGTTGCGGGCGATGGTCGCGAGCTACCGCGAGGCGAACGGCGCGGCCCTCTACTGCTCGACCGGCGTGAACATGGGCGGGCACGGTGCGCTCGCTTTCTGGATCCAGGAAGTCATCAACGCGGTCTCGGGCAACCTCGACCGGGTGGGCGGTCTCCTGCTCGGTCGAGGCATCGTCGACTTCGCCCGCTTCGGCGCGAAGTCCGGTTTCGGCCTGCGCGACGACCGCTCCCGGATCGGCGGCTTCGCCTCGGTCAACGACGCCTATCCGGGAGGGATCCTCGCGGACGAGATCCTCACGCCGGGGGAGGGCAAGCTGCGCGCGCTCTTCGTGACCGGCGGCAATCCGCTGATCACGATGGCCGGGGCCGGACGTCTGCGCGACGCCTTCGAAGAGCTCGACCTGCTGGTCACGCTGGACATCCTGCCGAACGAGACCGGTCAGCTCGCGGACTACATGCTGCCGGCGACCACGCCCTTCGAGCGTCCGGATCTGCCCTTCGCGTTCCCGCTCCTGATGGGGATGCAGTCGCACCCGTACCTGCAGGCGACGGAGCCGGTCGTCGAGGCGAAGGCGGAGCAGCGCGACGAGGCGAGCATCTACCTCGACCTCGCCCGGGTCTGCGACGCTCCGCTCTTCGGCTCCCGCGTCGTCCAGAAGGTGCTCGAATGGGTGACGCGGGCCTTCGGCCCGAAGCGGGAGGGCCTCCCGCCCTCGCTTCCGCAGGCGGGTCTCATGAGCCTGCTCCTCCGCGTCACCGGCAACGGCAGCTTCCGGAAGCTCCTCGGCGAACGTCATGGGCGCCTGCTCTCGCCGCAGCAGGCCGGGACCTATCTGGGGAAGCGCGTGGCCAAGCCCGACGGACGCGTCGACCTCGCCCCCGACGGGCTCGTCGCGCGAGCGCGGTCCGTGCTCGACGAGGCTTTCCGGGAGGAGCGCAGCCAGCCCGGACGCCTCAAGCTGATCACCCGCCGCCATGTGAAGACCCACAACTCCTGGACCCACAACGAGCCGAGCTTCGTCGCCGGAACGCGGACGACGAACTACGTCTACATGCATCCCGAGGACGCGAAGGCCGCCGGACTCGCGAATGGCGACCTGGCCGACGTCCGCTCCGAGACCGGCGTCGTGCGCCTGCCCGTCGAGTTCCTGAACGAGCTCCAACCGGGCTCGGTCGCGATCCCGCACGGCTGGGGACATCAGGCCGCCAAGGGGCTGACCGTCGCGAGCGCGACGACCGGGGTGAACGTGAACGTCCTGGCCGCGAGTGGTGCGGAGGCCGTCGAGCCGATCTCCGGCATGTCCCACCTCACGGCGATCCCGGTCGAGGTCGTCCCGGCGGACGGACCCGTCGATCGCGGGGACTGGACGGGGCGTCCGGGCGCCTGATCCTCGTCGCGCGCCGGACCCGGCCAGCCGGATCGAAGGGGTCGGAAATCCGGCGATCCTGCGGTCAATCGACCCGCGGTGGGGCCGGCTCAGGCTCTGTTGCCGGTCTGCTGCGCATCCATGCGACGAACGGCGTCGATGGGCCGGAAAGTGCCGAAGCCCCATCGAGTCCGCCCGGCGCCCGCCTCCTGCTGGGCGGAGGGGCGGGCGGTCGCGGGGCACGCAGCGTTATGTTTCCACTCTTGCGAGGCCGGGCGGCCACCCACCGGGACGTCCGCGCCGCGTAGGAGCAGTCGGATGTTGGAAGCAGGGGACGCAGCTGCCTTCGGGGCCCTGTCCGTAGCGCTCTTCGCGCTCGGAGCAGGCGCGCTCGTCGCCGGCGTCCTCTTCTTGTCGGCCGAGGAGCGGCCCGGTGGTTTCTGGGTGATCGCCTGGGCGGCGATTCTGCTCGCCGGCGGCTTCTATACCGGGGAGTCGAGCGGTTGGGCGGGCGCGTCCCACCTGGGCATGGTCGTCGATGCGCTCTTCGCGCCTCTCATGCTGGTCGGCTGCTACGCGCTGCGATGCGGCGCGGCAGCGCCCCGATGGCCGCTGGGCGTCGGAGCCCTGGCGGGGGTGGCGCGCCTTTCGGCCGTCGCCTGGGGCCTCGCTTGGGCGGAGGTGCTCCTGGCGTTCACCGTCGCCCCTCTGCTCTTCCTCGCGGCGGCCGAGGTGACCTGGCGAGCGCCGGAGGCGATGCGTTTCCGACGAACGATCGCGGTCTTCCTGGCCGGATTCGCGGCCATCGAGATCCTCGACGCCGTACGCGACTCGACGACCGGGGAGAACACGGTCCTGTACGGCACGCTCGCGGCCGTCGGTTTCCCCCTCGCGGCCTTCCAGCTCGCGTCGCGCATCGACGCACTCCAGCAGGGGCTGACCTCCGCGGAAGCCGCTTCCGCCGCGGCCGAACGCCGGCGGGATGTCGATCGCAGCCACTTCCACGGCCTCTTCGACGAGGTCCGGGAGCTCGTGGCGGAGCTCGACGGCGAGACCCGGATCATCTTCGTGAACGCACGCGCGCTCGAGCTCTTCGGCATCGAGCCCGAGGCGGTGATCGGTCTCCGGGCAATCGATCTCGTTCCGCCGGCCGTCCGCCCCGCGGCCGAGGCCAGCTGGAAGATGCAGGTGCGACCGGGCGGCCTCGAGGAGCCGGTCACCTTCGCGCTCCCGGGGTTCGGCGCGAACGGCGGTGACGTCGTTCTCGAGGTGAACGTGAGCGAGCAGAGCTTCGAGGGCGAGTCCCGCTATCTCGTGCTCGCTCGGGACGTGACCGATCGGCACGAGAGCGAGGCGCAGCTCGAAGCGCGACAGCGCGAGCTCGAGGCGCGGATCGCGGCGAGCCGCGAAGAGCTGCGCGCGGCTCAGCTGCGCCTCGAGGACCAGGAGCGTCTCGCCGTCGTCGGTACGCTCGCATCCGGGATCGCCCATCAGATCAACAACCCGCTCGGCGCGATCCGCGCGGCCGCGGATTTCGCGCTCCTCGAGGCGGACACGCTGGAGGGGCCGCGGATCTCGCGCGAAGCCCTCGAGCGGATCGGAGAGGAGGCGGAGCGGGCCGGTCTGATCGTGAAGAGCGTGCTGCGCTTCGCGCGTCAGGGCGCCACGCCGAAATGGATCGACGACCTCACGCCCGTCGTGCGCCGATCGGCGACCCTCTGTCGCGACTACCTCGAGAAGAGAGGGGCGTCCCTCGAGATCCACGCGACGGACGCGGAGCTCCCGATGCTGATGAGCCCGATCGAGATCGAACAGCTGGTCGTCAATCTCGTTCGCAACGCGGCGGAGTCGAAGGAGCGCGGGGCGAACGTGCAGGTCTCGATCGATCGCCATCCGAACGCCTGCGTGGCGCGGCTGCTGGTCGAAGACGACGGAGGCGGGATTCCTCAGAACGTCTTGCCGGAGGTCTTCGATCCCTTCTATACGACCCGGATTCAGGAGGGCGGCTCGGGGCTCGGTCTCTCCGTGGCCCACGGCATCGTCGAGGACCACGGCGGAACCATCCGGATCGAGAGCAAGTCCGGCGACGGCACGCGCGTGATCGTCGAGTTCCCCCTCCGCCCGACGAGCTAGAACGAAAAAGCCCCCGGATCCGAAGATCCGAGGGCGTTCGTGGTTCGTCGGGACTCCGGAGCCCGTCCTAGCGTCGCTGCTCGCGGAGCCCGCTCGCCTCCCACTCCTTGGAGAGCTGCTTGAGCTTGCGCGAGAACTCCTCGAAGGGGTCGTCGAAGGAGAGGATGATCTCGGTCGTGCGCGGGATGTCGTCGCCGTTCAGCAGACCGCGGTAGCGGTTCAGATTCGCGAGGATGGCCTCGGCGACCTTGAGCGCGCGCTTCTCCGTCTTGATCAGGGGCGACTGGAGCGTGTAGACGTTGTTGCGTCCCCAGAGGCTCTCGTCGCGGACGATCGCGATCTCGCGGTAGACGCCGTTGATCGGATCGAAGTTGTACTCGACGCGGACCTCCTTGAAGATGTCCGAGTTGCCGGTGTAGAACCCGCGTTCCTTCTCCACCTTGCCGAGCTGTCGGCAGCGCGGACAGTAGAAGGTGTCGCCGTGATTGAGCAGGAACACGCCCTTGGCGTAGTCCTCGCAATCCGTGTTCTCGCAATATCCAACGCCGCGCTTCATGCTGGCCATCCTCTTGGATGCCTCCTTCGGTCCATCGTGTCTTGCTCGGGGCCCCTCTGAGACTCATCCCGTAGCCACACGCGTTCCGTCTATTCGCCAGGGTAGAAGAGCAAGTCGCGTGCCACGGGCGGGGGGAGCTGGGGGGCGTTCCGTCCGCGATCGAGCTTGCCGATGGTACCCGAATTGCCTGCCGGTCGACTGCCTTTGGTCCGCCGATTCGATGCCGGGGCATCGATCGAGGATCGTGTTGAAGACGCTCTTGCGTCCTGCTTCGTTCCCCCGAAGGCGCGCTCCGCGATTGGATCGCGTCGTAGGGTCCTGTCTGCTGCGGGTTCGTCGGTCGCGTTCCGACCAAAAGTGGAAGAAGACTTCCGCGCCCCACGCGGTGCGCAATTCCTCGCGCAGCGGCCTCGCGGCCTGCCCGGGCCAGGAAGTCGGCGGGCAGCGTCCAAGTGGTCGCCGCGCGATCCCTCGAGCCGGGGGGTCGCTCGGTTCGCTGCGTGTCCCTTGCTCATCGGTCGGACGACCCGATCGGCCGGCCGCTCCGCATTCGGGACGGGGAGAGGGAAGCGTGGGGAGCGCAGTTCTCCTTCGAGTCCAGGGGGTGGAAAACGCGTGCCGGGACGAGCCCGTGGCCACAATGTTTCCGGAGACCGAAGTCTTGTCAACCGCGATTTGATTTCGGTGAAGCGGTCAGGCGTCACTCTGCCGCGATGCGTCAGACGCGGTCCGCCTCCGTCGCCGCCCGATCGCCGTCGAGTCGGTCCGTCTCGGCGCGTAGAGCGCCTACACGCCAGCGCAGCGCGAGCAGATAGGCGAACACGAAGAAGAGCGTCAAATTTCCGACGAGGAAGGGGAGGCCCATCCCCTCACCCAGCCCGGAGCTCTCGTTGGCCAGATTGTCCGGATGCACCGCGCCTCCGACGAGGTCGATGATCCAGTAGTTGAGCGGGATCAGGACGACGCCGAGGATCCCGTAGATCGAAGCGAACCGGGCCGCGCGCTCGTCGCCCTCGGTGAAGCTGCGCAGCAGCAGGTACGCCACGTAGACGAAGAAGAGCAGGAGGGTGAGCGTCAGCCGCGCGTCCCACACCCACCAGTTCCCCGGTCCCCAGGCGCCGCGCGCCCAGATGGGGCCCGTGATCAACATGAGCAGACAGAAGAGCGTTCCGACCTCGGCGCCGGCGATCGCGAGCTGGTCGTGGATCTCGCGCCCGCGCCAGAGGAAGAGCCCGCCGGCGATCGCCGTCGCGACGAATCCCAGGTAGGCGCCGTAGGCGAGCGGCGGATGCACGTAGAGAATCTTCTGCATCACGCCCTGGATCGAATCGAGGGGGGCCGCCGCGACGGTCCACGCCCAGATCGGAAGCAGCACGACGACGAGCCAGCCGAGTACGCGGAGCGTCGGTTCGAGTCGATCGGGAGCGGACGGCGGGTTCGTCATGGCGGAGAATCCTTGTGGCGCGGAACAGGGTGCCTTCGGAGCGCGTCACCGTCGAGCCGCGAATGGCTGCACGGGATGGGGAATGGACTCGCCTCGCGGCTACTCGTCCAGCACGTAGTCGAAGAGCAGGAACGAGAGGACGAGATAGATCCCGCCGATCACGATCAGCGGTTGGAGGAGGCCCAGCCCGACCGGATCGCCGGCGAGGCTGACCGTGGTCCCCCGGACCGCCGCCGCGAGCACCGGGATCAGCGTCGGGATCAGGAGCACGGGCAGGAGAACTTCCCGGAACCGGCTTCGTACGCTCATCGCCGAGAGCAGCGTACCCACGCTGCAGATGGCCATGTTCGCGCAGGCGACGATCGCCGCGCTCCCCCCGAGTCCGACCGAGAGATCGACCCGGAAGAAGAGGGCGAAGACCAGGGCGGTCAGGACCTGGACCAGGGTGATCAGGATCCAGGTCGCGGCCGCCTTGCCGAGGAAGATCCAGCCGCGGGTGCCCGGCGCGAGGGCGAGGGCGGTCATCGCCTCGTTCTCGAGCTCGGTGGCGAACGTCCTTCCGAGACCGATCACCGCCGCGAACACGTAGGTCACCCAGAGCAGCCCCGGCGCGAGCCGCGCGATCTCGTCCTCCTCCATCTCGGGGAAGGCGAACTGGAAGACGATCACGACGAGGAAGGAGAAGACCGTCATCGCGACGATCCGGTCCCGCGAACGCCACTCGGTCACGAGGTCCTTCCAGAGCAGGGCGAGCGCGACGTTCACGGTCGGCTCCCCTCGCGGCCCTGCGGTCGGCTCGTCATGCGGCCACCTCTCCGCCCTGGGCGAGCTCGACCAGACACGCGCGGAGGGCCTCGGCGTCGAAGGCCGCTTCCCCGCGCGCGGGCGTCGCGCGGACGCGGCCCCGATGAAGGACGATCGCGCGATCCGCGAGGGCGACGGCGCGGCGCGGATCATGGGTCACGACGACGAGGCTTCGCGCTCGTCCCGCCGCATCGTCCCGTTGGCTCACGAGGCGCGCCTCGAGACGCGCACCGGAGGCTTCGTCGAGGCCGGTGAAGGGCTCGTCGAGCAGCAGGAGCGACGGGGCGTGGACGACGGCCCGGGCGATCGCGAGGCGCTGGGCCATGCCGCGGGAGAAGGTGTCCGCACGGCGCTCGGCGACGTCCAGGAGGTCGAACTCCGCGAGCACGGCGTCGAGGGCGTCGCGCGCCGGACGCTGGCCGTGGAGCCGCGCGGCGAACGCGAGGTTCTCGCGCGCGGTCAGCTCGCCGTAGAGCAGCGTCGCGTGTCCGACGTAGCCGACCCGGGCGCGGAGTGCATCGCGGGAGAGGTCCGCCTCCGCGCCGGCGTCGTGGGCGGCGAAGGTCCCGCCGCTCGGCCGCGAGAGCCCGGCCAGGATCTTGAGCAGACTGCTCTTCCCGGCGCCGTTTGCACCGAGGATCGCGACGGACTCGCCGGCACCGATCTCGAAGTCGACCCCGCGGAGCGCGGCCACGCGCCCGTAGCGCTTCTCGAGGGCCTCGCCGCGAAGCCGGACGGGGCTCACCCCTCGTCGCCCCCGGCGCTCGCGGGCTGGAGCGCGCCGCCGCAATGGGAGCAGAAGCGCCAGTTCGGATCGACGCGCCCGCCGCAACTCGGGCAGAACGTGCCGGTCGGGATCGCGTCGGCGTCGACCGGCGCGGCGGCGGCCTCGGTCGAGGTCGGTGCGGCGGTCGATTCGGCCGCCGCGGAGGGCGTCGGGGCCTGCGCGGCGTTCGTCTCGGGCTCGGCGTGCGCCCGCTCCTCGCGCATCAGCTCGATCGCTTGCCCGCGGAGCGACTCGCGCATGGACGCGTAGTCCGCCTCGTCGAGCTTCCCGGTCTCGAAGTCGTGGTCGAGATCGGCGATGTCGGCGTAGACGCCCTCGCGCTCTTCGCGGATGCGCGCGAGGGTCGGGTCGATCCGGCTCGTGCTGCGCTGGCTGCTCCGAAGCGGGGAGACCATGAACCAGGCGGCGGCCGCGACACCGAGGAAGGTGAGGGCGAGGGTCGCCTCCTGCGGGAGTCCGCTGCCGCGTAGCGGCTCGAGACGCAGGTCGACGGTCTCGTGCATCTCGACGTTGTAGGCCTCGCGGTGGAGATAGTTCCGCGTCCGGTTGCGGAAGGGGCGGCGGCGATGGAGACGCGAGCTCTCGAGGGCGAGGCCGGTGTCGGCGATCAGGACGTTCAGGGTCTGGACTTCGCGCGGGAAGCGCATGCCGACGTCGACGCCGTCCGGGCCACTCGGCATCCGGTACTTGAAGCCGATCGAGTGCTCGCCGGGGCCGATCGGTCCGAGCACGTCGAAGCCGCCGTCTTCGGTCGGCACGAGCCCGAAGGCCTCCGCTTCCCGGGCGACCCCGTCGAGGGTCGCTCCGCGGGGCACCGCGACGTGCAGGAGCGGCGCTTCCCGTGTGCCCGTCACGGGGGCGCCAGGCGATACGACGAGACTGAGGTCGACGTTCGCTTCGAGGCGGGTGTCGTCGAAGTCCACCCAGACGTCCGCGCGCGGAAGCACCACGGCGCCCGGATCCCGGCGACTCTCCGGCAGCGTGAAGGCGACCCGGATCGACTCGCCCGCGCGCAGGCCGTCGCGTGCCCAGCTTTCGAGCGGTTGTGCATCGTCGTCCGCGAGGGTGCGCGAGGGGACGAGGCCGTCGCCGTCGACGGTGAGACCCGAGGTGCCCGCGACCACGACGAGGCGGCCCACAGCTTCGCGCAGGGCGATCTCGAAGTCGGCGTCGCGCGACGCGCCGTCGAGGGGCAGGCTCCACTGGTACTCGACGCGCTGCTCGCCGGGATAGAGCGGGCCGAAGAAGCGGACGCGCCCGTCCTGCATCGCGAGGTCGTCGCCGATCGAGTTGGGACCGGCGTCGAAGTCGAGGGGCGCACTCGGCATCGGCCGTTCGAAGATCGCGGCCGCCGAGCCGTCCGCGGGCAGCTGGATGACGCGACTGCCGCGGCTGGTGAGCTTCAGGATCTCGGTCACGACGACGCGGTCGCCCATCCAGTCGATGCGCGCGCGGAGCTCGTCGATCGTCACGCCCTGGATCTCGGTCGTCGGGCTCGAGACGCGGATGGTGATCTCGGCGTCCGTCTCGCCTTCCACGAAGGTGATGCGCTCGCCGAAGGGGATGTCGCCGACGCGGGCACCGACGAGATAGACGATGCCGGGGTCGTTCGAGATGCCGGTGAAGACGTGGCGCCCCTCGGCGTCGGTCACGCCGTTGGCGAGGCCCGGCATGCCGTTCGGGTCGAGCGCGTAGAGGGCGAGGTCGCGGCCTTCGAGCGAGAGCGCGGGCTCGTCGGTCACGAGCTCGACGACGAGCTCGCCCGGACCCGGCGGCGGTGGGGGCGCCTGACCGACGTCGTTTCCGTGCTGTGCGAAGGCCGCGCACGGGAATCCGATCGCGAGCAGGAGGACGGTGATCGCGACGCGAACGCGCGATCGCCTGAGGCGAGGCGGCGCAAGCTTCACGCGCGGCTCTCCGCTCGAGCGCCGCTGTCCTGCTGGGCGTTTTCTTTCTGGGCGTTCTCTCTCTGGGCGTTCTCTCTCTGGGCGTTCTCTCTCTGGGCGTTCTCTCTCTGGGGATGGGGCCAGAGCACGATCAGACAACCGACGACGAAGAGGACGCCTCCGCTCCAACCCCAGTTGACCAGCGGGTTGTGATAGATCTTGAACGTGCCGGAGCCGTCGGGCTCCACCGCCGTGAGGATCACGTAGAGGTCCTCCCGCCAGCCCGACCAGATCGCCGGGATCGAGTTCGGCTGCTGTTCTAGCCAGTAGAGCCGCTTCTCCGGCGTCATGACGGCCAGGGGCGTACCGCTGTGGCCGTCCTGATCGCTGTTCCGATAGAGCGCGAGGCGCGCCTTGGCGCCGCCGTAGTGCTGGGCGGGGATCGCCTCTGCGGTCAGGTAGTGGAGCCGGAACTCGTTGATCGTGGTCGAGTCGCCCGGTCGGATGTTCTCGAGCTTCTCCGTGTTGAAGGCCGCACCGGAGACGCCGAGCAGGAGGATCACCACGCCGGCGTGGACGATGTACCCGCCGTAGCGCCGCTGGTTGCGTCGCAGGAGCGTCGTGAGCGCCGTCCAGACACCCTCGCCGCGTCGCTGCACCCGCGCGTTGATCGCGCGGGCGTACTCCTGGACGATCGTCGCGAGCACGAAGGCGCCGAGGCCCCAGGCCGAGATCGCCCAATAGCCCGGCGCGGTCCCGAAGAGCACGAGCACGCCGAGGGCGGTCACCGCTCCGATCGCGGCGGGAACGACGAACTGGCGTTGCAGACTCGCGAGGCTGGCCTTGCGCCAGGCGATCAGCGGACCGATGCCGGTCAGGACCATGAGAAGGAGCGCGAGGATGCCCGCGAAGGTGTTGAAGTAGGGCGGGCCGAGGATCCGCCGCACGCCGCCGATCGTCTCGGTGAAGACCGGGAACATCGTGCCGACGAAGACGACGAAGAGGATCGCCATGAAGATCCAGTTGTTGATGATGAAGCTCGCCTCGCGCGACAGCACGCTCTCGAGCTTGTTCGGGCTCCGCAGCCGGGGCAGGCGGAAGAGCAGCGCCGCGATGAAGCCCGCCAGCATGATCGTCACGTAGAAGAGGAAGAGTCGGCCGAAGCTGTCACTGTTCGCGAAGGCGTGGACCGACTGGACGACGCCGGAGCGGGTCAGGAACGTGCCGAAGAGGCAGAGGCCGTAGGTCAGGCCGATCAGGACGATGTTCCAGGTCTTCAGCATGTCGCGCTTTTCCTGGATCATGACCGAGTGGATATAGGCCGTCCCGGCCAGCCAGGGCATGAGCGACGCGTTCTCGACGGGATCCCAGGCCCAGTAGCCGCCCCAGCCCAGGACTTCGTAGGCCCAGCGTCCGCCGAGCATGATCCCGACCGAGAGCACGCTCCAGGCGAAGAGCGTCCAACGCCGCGTCGTCCGGAACCACGTCGTCCCGAGCTCGCCGGTCACGAGTGCCGCGAAAGCGAAGGAGAAGGGCAGGGCGAAGCCGGTGAAGCCCGTGTAGAGCATGACCGGGTGGATCATCATCACCGGGTGCTGGAGCAGCGGGTTCAACCCGTTCCCGTCCGAGAGCCGGTCTGCGTAGGGGACACGCTCGAAGGGCGGAGTCTCGAAGTTCAGCAGGTAGAGGAAGAACGCGACGTTCAGCAGCATCGCGACGCAGACCCAGGGCATCAGCCGTCGGTTCTGGGTCCGGTTGCCGAAGATCGCGACGGCGGCGTAGGCGGTCAGCATCCAGCCCCAGAGGAGCAGCGACCCGGCCTGACCGCCCCAGAGCGCGCCGAGCCGGTAGTGGAGCGGCATCGTCCGCGCGGAGTGACTGGCGACGTAGGCGAGCGAGAAGTCGTTGTTCGCGAGCGCCCAGAAGAGCGCGAGCATCGCCGTCGAGCAGGCGGCGAAGACGAGCAGCATCGAGCGCTCGCTCACTCGCGTCCATTCTTCGCGTCGGGTCAGTCCGGCGTACACGCCGGCGCCGACCCCGAGCGCGCAGAGCAGGAGTCCGAGGCGAAGCGCGTAGAGTCCGATGTCCGCCATCTACAGATCCACGCTCGCCTGGTCGGCGGGCCCCGCCTGGGCCTCGAACTTCGACGGGCACTTCGCGAGCAGATTGTCCGCCACGAAGACCCGAGCCCCGCGGTTCAACTCGAGCTGGCCTTCGACCACGACCTCGGCGCCGTCCTTGAACAGGTCGGGGGTCTCGAGGCTCTCGTAGACGACGGCGAGGGTCTGCCCGACCGGGCCGCCCGCGTGGGGCGGGTGGTTCTGGACGTGGAAGACGACGCGTTGCCCGTCGAGGTCGCGCTCGATCGACTCGTTCGCGACGTAGCCGTGGACGCGCGCGCTGCGGCCGACCATCTCGCCGGCGTTGGCGTGGAACTCGTCGAGGTCCTGGAAGTACTGGAACGAGAGGCCGGCTTCCATCTGGGTCGTGCCCCACCAACCGAGCAGTGCGGCGATGGCGACGACGCCGATGGCAATCTGGACACCCTTGGACATGGATTTCGTCCCGTTTCCTCGTCGACGAGCCGGCGTCCGTGCTCGCGTCGCAGGCCGAGGGGCCCGGCGAGCGGGGAAGCGCGCGCGGCGCGTCGGTTCGAGGGGGTTGGAGGCTTCTGGGAGCGCGTCCGGAATCGGTGGACGAGCCGAGATTAGCTTCGGCCCCCGGGTGTGTCAAAGACGGTTGGGGCGAAAATTGCTTTGTTTTCGGACACTTGGACGATTGGCTGCCTTGACGCTCTCGAACCACCGGGCTAACCGAGGCGCATGCCGCAGACGCCGCCCGCTTCGAATCCGGACCCGCCGCGAGACCGCCGCTGGAGCGCCCGGGCCGAGTCCCTCGCGCCCTTTCTGGCGATGGAGGTCCTCGAGCGCGCCGCGGAGCTCGAGCGGGACGGGATCGACGTCGCCCACCTCGAGCTGGGCGAGCCCGAATTCGCGCCGCCGGAGGCCGCCAACCGTGCCGTCGAGCTCGCCCTCGCGCGGGACGACACGAACTACACGGACAGCCGGGGGCTCTGGACGCTGCGCGAATCGATCACCGACGATCTGGCACGTCGCTTCGGTGCTTCGGTCGACCCGGAGCGGGTGCTGGTGACCCAGGGCACGTCGAGCGCGATGACCCTGGTCTTCGCGTGCCTGGTCGACCCGGGGGACGAGGTGATCCTGCCGACGCCCCACTATCCCTGCTACCCGAACTTCGTGCGTTTCTGTGGGGGCGAGCCGGTCTTCGTCGAGACCGACGCCGACGCGGGCTGGCACATCGATCCAGCGCGGGTGCGCGCAGCCATCACGCCGCGCACGAAGGCGATCGTCGTCGGCTCTCCGGCGAACCCGACCGGCGCCGTGCAGCCGCGCGACGTGATGGAGGCCCTCGCCGCCCTCGGCCCGACCCTGGTCTCCGACGAGATCTACGACGGGCTCGTCTACGACGGCGCCCGGACGACCTCGGCGCTCGAGATTTCGGACGAAGCCTTCGTCCTCGACGGGTTCTCGAAGCGGTACGCGATGACCGGCTTCCGGCTCGGGTGGGTCGTCGCGCCCGAAGCGGCCATGCGGCGGCTCCAGATCCTCCAGCAGAACCTCTTCATCTCGGCCGGCAGCTTCGTCCAGCACGCCGGGATCGCGGCGCTCGCCGAGGGGGCGGAGATGAGCGCCGCGCTGCTCGAAGCCTGCACCGACCGCCGCCGCCTGCTCGTCGACGGCCTCCGCGGGCTCGGCTTCGGGATCGAGCGGGCGCCGGAAGGCGCCTTCTACGTGCTCGCGGACGCGCGGGCGTTCGGGTCGGATTCCCGTGCGCTGGCCTTCGACCTCCTCGAGGAGGCCCACGTCGGCTGCACGCCGGGCATCGATTTCGGAGCGGCGGCGGAGGGGCGACTGCGCTTCTGTTACGCGCTGGCGCGGGAGACGATCGAGACGGCCCTCGAGAGGATGGCGCCGGTCCTTGCCGCGCGGCGCGAGAAGGTCCTTTCCGCTCGGCGCGAGAATCGGGAGGTGGGCGCATGAAGATCCTCGAGGCCGAGCTGATCGCCTCGGCGCCTCGCGTCGAGAAGCTGCCCGAGTCGGGGTTGCCGGAGGTCGCCTTCCTCGGCCGCTCGAACGTGGGGAAGTCGAGCCTGCTGAACGCGCTCGCGCGGCGGAAGAAGCTCGCGCGGACGAGCAGTACGCCGGGCAAGACCCGCGAGCTCGTGCTCTTCCGCGTACGGACCGATCGCGGGGAGATCGGCCTCGTGGACCTTCCTGGATACGGTTGGGCGAAGGTGTCTCGAAAGGAACGCGCGAGCTGGCAGCGCCTCGCGGAGGGCTACCTCGCCCGCCGCGAATCGCTCTGTCTGGCGATGGTCCTCCAGGACGTGCGCCGCAGCTGGAGCGAGGACGAAGCGCTTCTGCTCGCGTGGCTCGCCGAGCAGGGCGTGCCGGGTCGCATCCTCCTGACGAAGACCGACAAGCTGAAGCTCATGAAGCGCAAGGAAGCCGTGAAGAAGCTCCGCGCGGCGATCGGCGAAGGGTTCGGGAAACCGATCGCGACGTCGTCGCAGAAGGGCGAAGGGCTCGACGTCGTCTGGCGGACCTGTTTCGAGTTCGCGTATCCCGAGCGGTTCCGGGATCCCGACGAAGAAGCGCCGGCGGAGGCGGTGGGGACGCCCGAGCCTGCCGCGCACGAAGGTCCGGTCGAGGGCTGACGGGGTCGGCCTAGCGGAAGAGGTCGGTCGCGGGATCGCGCAGGATGTCCGCCACGCCGCCATCGCCGGAGATCGGAAACCCTTCGACGACGACCACCGGGATCCCCGCGCTCTTCAGCATGAGCAGCCCCGCTGCCGCGGCGAGCTGGTCCGCGGTCGCGGGCTGGGTCACGAGCAGCTCGCGACCGATCCGGTCGCGGGAGCCGCGGTCGTCCTTGATCGGGGCGAGACCGGCGGAGCCGAGGGCGACGTCGACGAGTCCGTCGCGCCAGGGGCGGCCGAAGGTGTCGGTGATCACGACGGGCGTGTGGGCCCCCTGGGTCGAGAGCGCCTCGTGGATCCGGCGTGCCGACGCGTCGGGGTCGAGGGGCAGCAGCACGGCGATGTCCTCGCCCGGCGCGTTCGAGAGATCGACGCCGGCGTTGGCGCAGACGAAGCCGTGCTTCGTTTCGCAGATCAGGACGTTGTTGCCGCGTCGGACGATGCGTGTGCTCTCGTCGAGCACGATCTGGACCTGGCGCGGGTCGCGGTCGTGATCGGCCGCGATCTCCTTCGCCTCCTCGCCCGGCGTCACGTCTTCGAGCCGGACGAGGCGTCCTTCCGCCTTCGACACGATCTTCTGGGCGATCACGACGATCCGGCCGTCGAGCTCGACGTCCGCGCTGGCGGCGGCATCACGGATCATCGCCGCGAGATCGGTCCCGGGCTCGACCTCGGGCAGGCCGGGGATCGGCACGAGGCGGAGTGGGAAGGTCGTGCCGGCGGGCGTCTCAGACATCGTCGTCTCCGTCGGCGGCCTCGCGCAGGAGCGTCCGCGTACGGACGCCGCCGCCCACGGTCTCGAGGAAGGCGTCGAGGTCCTCGGGCTGATCGAGGTCGATGGCCAGCGAAGCCAGGGCGAGCTCGTGAAGGGGAACGCCGGCGTCCGCTGCCGCCTCGCCGTGGCGCTTGGCGCTGTCGGGGCCGAAGCGGCACGGGATCAGCCCGGCGGGATGATGGAGGAGGGCGGACGTGCCGCCGTCCGCCGAAGGCGCGAGCCAGACGCTCGGCCCCTCGTTCGCGGCCGCTTCCAGAAGGCGCGTGAAGTCGCTCGCGAGGGCGCCCGCGACGTCGCCGAGGACGAAGAGGAGGTCGTCGCCCACGCCACAGAGTCGTTCGCGTCCGTCTTCGAGGGCCGCGTTCAATCCGGGCTCGGGACGCAGCAGGACCTCGGCGCCGGCCGCCCGGGCGTGGGTCGCGACCGTCTCGTCCGGGGTCGTGACCGCGATCCGGTCGATCCCCGGCGTCGCGTCGAGCGCCTCGATCAGGTCTTCGAGCATCGCCAGCGTGAGCCGTCGCCGCAGCCCGTCCGGCAGCCGCGAAAGGAGTCGGGACTTGCTGTCCTCGAGGTTCTTCACCGGGATCAGCGCGATCGTCATCTGCGCCGCCCGTCGTGCGTCGAACGACCCCTCGTCATCGCAGCCGGTCCGCCACCCCGAGCGCCGCCCGCGCGACCGATTCGGAGACCGTCGCATCGACCATCATCGTATCGACCGCCGTCGCCGCGAGGCCGAGGGCCTCGACCGCCGGGAGCAGCTCCGCGTCCCGTTCGTCGAACACGAACCCATCGATCCAATCCGCGTAGAAGCGCGCGACGCCGAGGGCCGAGACTTCGATGCCGAGCGCCCGCAGCAGGGTGTGCGCGGGCCCCTTGATCGGGGCGCCGCTCACGATGGGCGAGACCGCGACGATCGGCGAGTCGGTCGCGTCGAGGGCCTCTCGCACGCCGGGCACGGCGAGGATCGGGCCGATCGAGACGATGGGATTGCTCGGGCAGACGAGGATCGTGTCGGCGGCGGCGATCGCTTCGAGCACGCCCGGCGCGGGGGTGGCGGCTCGGGCCGCGGAGAGGTCGACGGCCTCGACGTCCGTCGGCGCGCCGTCGCGCACGAGGTACTCCTCGAAGTGGATCGAGGTCCCCCCGCTCAGCTCGACCCGGGTCGGGCACGGGTCGTTCGACATGGGCAGGAGCCGGAGCGCGAGACCGAGGTCCCGGCGCAGCTCGTCCGCGACCTCGTGCAGGCCGGCGCCCTCGGCGAGGCGGAGCGTGCGGTGGAGGCAGTTCGCGTAGTCCGCATCCCCGAGACGGAACCAGGCTTCGTGGCCGAGCTCCGAGAGCCGATCGACGAGGCGATGGGTGTCTCCTGCGAGACCGAAGCCGCGCTCGGGATCGATCCGATCCGCGAGGGTGTAGGTCACGATGTCGAGATCGGGGGAGACGTGCACGCCGTAGAAGGAGCGATCGTCGCCGGTGTTCACGACGACGATCACGTCCTCGGGCGGGCAGGCGCGTACGACGCCGCGCAGGTAGCGGGCCGCACCGACCCCGCCGGCGAGCACGACGACCGCGCCGCTCACAGCTCGTCTCCCGGATCGTCTTCCTCGCCTCGGAGCCGCTCGAGGCGAGCCGCGTCCGCGGTCAACCGTTCGGCGACGGCGCGCAGCTCCGGATCCTCGTGGAAGGGCGCGGCCTCGAGGTCGCGGGGCGTCGTGACCATGCCCGCGAGCCTTGCCCGGTCGCGTTCGACGCGGGCTTCGATCTCCGCGATCTCGGCGGCGCGTGCCGCCTCGTCCTGTGGGAGCGCGTGGTCCCCGTTCCCCGACGCGCAGGCCATCAAGACCGCGGCCAGGGGGAGCGCGGTGATTCGTCCCGGTCGGCGAGGGCGCGGGGATCGTTCCGGGGAGTTCATGTGGGGCGATTCTTCGGGACCCCCGGCTTCCCGTCAAGTGCGCGTCCGCAAACGTGAAATCCGGTCCACGGCAGCGACGGGAACGAACGGGCTCGACGCGCTGCACGCGTCGTCTGAGGGCCGCGAGAAGGCGGCACGCGGCTTGCTCTCTCGCCGGGGATGGCGAGAGCGACTGCACGCGAGCGGGACGGGACGAGTGGACGTCGGGCTCCCGGAACCGGGTGGATCGTGGCCGTGTGCTGCGTGTTGCTGGTGGGCTCCGCGCGGACGACGGGCGCGACGGTAGGTGCGACGGAGGACGCAGACGGTTGGCGACCCGCGGCCTGGGGCGCGCGACCGGCCGAGCCGCTGATCGCCGTCGCGGCCTCCGCACGTTCGGGGCTCGCGTTCGCTTCCGGAGGCGTGGTTCGCTGGTGGCAGGCGGAGGCCGGCGGGGGGAGCGAAGCGGCGGCGCTCCCGGACGTGCGGGACATCGCATTCGGACCGCGGGATGCGCTCTGGATCGCGACCGGCGAGGGACTCTTCCGCTGGGAAGGAGGGGCCCGGCCCGAACGTCGGTCGCTCCGGGGAGATGCCGGCGTCGCGAACGTCCATCGCGTGATCGGGGACGAGGCCGGCCTGCTCGTCGCGACGGAAGCCGGCGCCTACTGGTCGACGCGCGGACGGATCTTCCAGCCGCTCGTCGCTTCCCAAGTCGGCGGCGGCGTCGAGCACGCCGCATTCCTCGCGCTCGGGGCCGCACCCGGATTCGCCGAGCGTCGCGTGCTCTGGCTGCTGGGACCGGGCGGTCTCGAGCGGGTCGAGGGAATCGCAAGCGATGCCGGGCTCCGGATCCTTCGGCGCGATCGGCTGCCGCTCCCGCGACCGCGCAGCGAGGCGCGAGCGGTCGATCTCGTCGCGGCGGCCTCGGAGGCGTCGGCGGTGTCGGAGGCCTCGGGCGCGTCGATCGTCGTGCTCTATCCCGACGGGCTCGCCGTCGCGGACGCTTCTGCGCGGGCCCCGATCTGGCGGCGCTATCGACCGGTGCTCGCCCCGGGTGCCGTGGCGCGGCGCCTCGACTGGAACGACGAGGGGCTGATGCTCGCGACGGATCGCGGTCTCTACCGGGGCGATGCGCCGGGGGGGCGCTTCCAGCGGCTCGGCCCCGAGCCCGGCGCGCAGCCGTGCGTCGATCTCGATGTCTCGTCCGCAGAAGGGCCGGGAATCGTGCTCTGTCGCTCCGGTGTCCACGTCCGGTCGACCGATCGGGTGCGGATCGCGGCAGCCGTCATCGCGCCCGTTCCCGGGACGCGTCCTCCGGGATCGCGCGAAGACGCTTCGCCGATTCCCGAGGATCCGCCGGTCGCCGCGTTGCGGGCGCGGGCGCTCGTTCGTGCCGGGCTCGACCCCGAACGGGATCGGGCGCTGCGATCGGGACTCGCGCGACGCGGCTGGTGGCCCGAGCTCGGACTGCAGTTCGGCGCCGATTTCGATCGCGACGACCGGCGCTTCGCCGACCAGGCCTTCGTGTCCGGCGACTATCGACGGCTCTCCGACCGGACCCGAGACCGCACCACGCGTTTCGAGGCGCTGCTCCAGCTCGACTGGCGTCTCGGGGAGGTCGCCTATCCCGACGACAGCGTCGATCTCTCCCGGGAGCTCCGGCAGGTCCTCGCCTTGCGGGACGACGTGAGCGACGAGATCCATCAGCTCTACTTCGAACGCGCCCGGATCCGCGCGCGCCTCGCTGCGGGCGGTCCCTTCGAGCCGGGGGAGCCCGCGAAGCTCCGCCTCCGGGCGCGGGAGCTCGCGGCCGGACTCGATGCGTGGACCGGTGGCTGGCTCTCCGAGTGGCAGCGCGACCAGGCGTCCCTGCCGCCCGACCCTTCATCCCCGAACGAAGGTCCCGAGAACCGAGGTCTTGCTCTCGAATGACGTTTCGAACTCTCTCTCGAACCTGGCGTGCCCGCGTTGCGTGGGCCGTCTTCTTCTCGACGGCGGTCGGCGCCGGTCCCGCCGCGGCGGCCGCTCTCCTCTCGGAGGTCTACTACGACGCTCCGGGCAGCGACGACGGCGCGGTCTTCGTCGAGCTCTCCGGTCCTGCCGGCTTCGTCCTCGATGGCTGGGTGATCGAAGGCGTGAACGGCAGCAACGGTGCGGTCGGTCCTTCGATCCCGCTCAGCGGGGCGATCGGTGCGGACGGGCTCTTCGTCCTTGCCGATCGTTTCTCCGACGGGACGACCGGCGTCGCGAACGCCGACCTGCTGGCGAACTTCGACTTCCAGAACGGTCCGGACAGCGTGGTCCTGCGTGATGCCGCAGCGCTCGTGCGCGATGCGCTCGGCTACGGCGTGTTCGACGCCGACGAGATCTTCGCGGGTGAGGGCTCGGCGGCGCCGGACGGGGTCGCCGGCGAGAGTCTCGCGCGCGTCTTCGCGGATCTCGACACCGACGACAACGCGCTCGACTTCGTGCTCCTCTCGAGTCCGACGCCCGGGGAGGCGCCCTTCGCGGTCGTCCCCGAGCCGGCCACCGGATTGCTGATGGCCCTCGGGCTCGCGGGGCTCTCGGCAGCGGGGCGACCGAAAGGGCGGTGGCGTGGGGCGGACGTGCTCCGCTCGCGCCGTTAGTCTCCAGGCGCGCGATCGGAGCCGTTCTCCGGTCGCGCGCCGAAACGAATGGCGCAGTCGCCATCGGCGAGCCCTCCTCGATCCGCGTCCGGATCCGGGGGCGGGCCGGGACGCGACGAACCAGCGCACCGCGAAGGGACGAACATGGCCAAGAAGGTCGACTGGTACTACTTCCGCAAGGGTTGAACGAGCTGCACCAAAGCGTCCAAGTTTCTGGACGCCGAGAAGGTCGTGGTGAAGGAGGAGATCCCGGCGAGCCGCAAGCTCGGCGAGAGCGACGCGAAGGCGATCGCCAAGGAATCCTCGAAGGTCTACGTCGCGAAGGGCAAGAAGCTCGACGTCTTCGACATGAAGTCGGAGAAGGTCGGGGACGTCGCGGCGAAGATGCTGGGCCCCACCGGCAATCTGCGGGCGCCGACCCTGCGCGTCGGGAAGACGACGATCGTCGGCTTCAACGAGGAGACGTTCGCCGACGTGCTCACGTAGGCGCGGCCGTCGGGATGCGCGGCGATCTCGAGGGGGTCGAACGGAGGCACTCCAGCGCCCGAAAACGGCCGACCTTCCGGACGCGGCCGGCGGAGCGATCCGTCGGCCGCGTCGTCGTCGCGGGCTGCGATCCGGCAACCCCTGCGTTGATTCGTGGGTGAATCGCCGCAATTCGATCTTCGGCGTGCGCCAGGTCTCCCCGACGGCCGTCCGGGCTTTCAGATTCCGACGCGGCGACCCGATAGGAGAAGGACCTGCGTCCGGACTGCCGGCGGCGGGCGCGCCCCGCCGTGGCCACGGTCGGGCGGGGGCTATGTTGACCGGACCGCTCTGGCGGAACGGGTCGAATTTCAATGGGGGCGTCGGCTCGCGATGCTGTCGGGCTTCAACACGAATTTTCGCTACCGGGGCGTGCTCTTCCACGTCCAGACCGAAGATTCCGGCCTGGGGAACCCCCACGTGATCACCCACCTCTTCCACGGTGGGAACATCATGGCCAGCGAAAAGCGCGACTACTCCGAGTTCCTCGGAGAGAAGGAGGGCGACGCCCTCGAAGACGCGATCCGCAAGCTGATGGAGGGGCTCCACAAGTCGATGCTCAAGCAGCTCTCCCGCGGCGAGCACGACGCGGCGATCGAGCAGCGCATGGGGCCCGACGTCTTCCAGATCGACGCGACGGACGCGACCGCCGAGCCGCCCACCCTTACGGAAGAAGAACGCCCGCCGGCCCCTCCGCAGGAGCGGGCGCAGGTCCCGCCGGTCGCCGAACCGACTTTCGTCGAGCCGCACGCGCTCACCGAGCCGCAGGCGCCCATCGATCCGCCACCGGCGGCCGCGTCCGAACAGACCGATGGTGGCTCCCGCCTCTCGCGCGTCTTCGGTGACCGCGTGGTCAGTGAGAAGCCCCTCGACGAGGTCGTGCTGGACTACCTCGTCGAGAACGCGCGCAAGCGGAAGCGGACGACGAAGTCGTAGCGCGCTTACCGGCGGCGCCCCTGGAACGGGACGCCCTGCGTGTTCTGTGCGACTCTCCCCGGGTCCGTCGACGGCGGAACCTGCCCCCCGCAGAGCCCCGAAGCGAGCGCTCCTTGAGACGCAGGGTGACCAATCCGGCCGGCGAGCCGCCGGTCCGCATGTACCACGTGTCGAAGTCGTACATGGCGGGGCAGTACGCGCTGCACGACATCTCGCTCGAGGTGCGCCGCGGCGAGTTCGTCTTTCTGACCGGCGCGTCCGGTGCGGGCAAGACGACGCTGCTCGAGCTGATCTTCGCGGCGACGGAGCCGTCCGAAGGCCAGATCCTCGTGCTCGGACGGAACGTCGCGCGCCTCGGAGCCGGCGCCGTGCCCGCGTTGCGTCGTCGAGTCGGCGTCGTCTTCCAGGACTTCAAGCTCCTTGACGACCGGACCGTCGAGGAGAACGTGCGGCTCGCCCTCGACGTGATCGGGACGCCGCGGCGCGAAGCGCGCACCCGCGTCTTCCAGCTGCTCAAGTCGGTCGGACTGCAGCACCGCCGCTTTCATCATCCGAAGTCGCTCTCCGGCGGCGAGCAGCAGCGCGTCGCTCTCGCGCGTGCGCTCGTGAACGAGCCGGAGATCCTGCTCGCCGACGAGCCCACGGGCAATCTCGACCCGGAGCTCACGATCGAGATCATGGACCTGATCATGGCGGCGGCGACCCGGGGAACGACCGTGATCGTCGCGACCCACGACCATTCGCTCATCGACCGCTACGGCAAGCGCATGCTTCGCCTCGAGAACGGCCGCATCGCGGAGGACCTGCCCGCCGCGACGGCCGCCCTCGGGAGCAGCGCATGAGTCGCGTCCTCGTCCTGCTCCGCGTGATGTTCGCCAACGCCCTGCGCGGCGTGCGGCAGGCGAGTGCGACGAGCCTCCTCGCGGTGCTCACGATCGCCGTCGTCCTGGTGCTCGTGGGGAGCGCCTCGCTCCTCGTCGGCAACATGACCGGGATCCTCGACGACTTCGGCGCGGAGCTGCAGCTGACCGCCTACCTCGACCCCGATCTGCCGGAGTCCGAGCTCACCCCGCTCGCGGAGCGGGTCGCGGCGGCCCCCGGAGTGGCGGCCGTCGAGCTCGTGACGAAGGACGAGGCCCTCGAACGCTTCGAGCGGATCGCCGGGGGTGGGGCGCTCCTCGAAGGGCTCGAGGAGAATCCGCTGCCCGCCTCCCTGGAGATCGAGCTTCGGCCGGACGCGCGCACGGCGGCGTCCCTCGCGACCCTGCGCGAGTCCCTCGACGGTCTGCCGGGTATCGACGAGCTCGCCCACGGAGAGGAATGGATCGAGGGCTACACCCGTGCGGTCGCGCTCATCCGCGGCGGCGCCTGGGGCATCGGCCTCGTGCTGGGTCTCGCGGCGCTGCTGATCGTGGCGAACACGATCCGCCTCGCGTTCTACGCGCGGCGCGACGAGCTCGACATCCTGGCGCTGGTCGGCGCGAGCCGGACCTTCGTCCGCGTGCCCTTCCTGCTCGAGGGGACGCTCCAGGGCATGCTCGGCGGCGTCGTCGCGCTGGTCGTCGTCTTCGGGGCGTACGAGCTGCTGCTGCCGCAGCTCCGCTACGGGCTCGAGCTCCTCGTCGGCCGGGCCGAGCTCTCCTTCTTCACGTGGAGCGAGGCGCTCTCGCTCGTCGCGTCGGGGGCCGGGCTCGGGTTGCTCGGGGCGATGACGGCGCTCGCGGGCTGGCGCGGCGAGTCGTGAGTCGCGGATCGTTCACCGCGTGTGTGTCGGCGTGCGTGTCGGCGTGTGTGCTCGGTGTCCTCCTCGCGTCGACGGCGTCGGCGCAGGATCGCCAGGAAGAGCTGGATGCGTTGCGTGATCGCATCCACGACAGCCGCGAGCGCGTCACGGGTCACGAGGCGGACGAACGGGCGCTCCTCGAGCAGCTCGAAGACGTGGACCGGCGACTGACCGACGTGATCCGCGAGCGCGACGCGGCGCGACGCGACGTGGTGCAGGCCCAGACGCGGGTCGATGCGCTCGGCCCGGAGCTCGACCGGGCGCGCTCGGCCCTCAGCTCGACCCAGCGCGCACTCTCCGCGCGGGCGGTCGCGCTCTATCGCGGCGGCGAGCTCGGTCCCGTTCGCGTCCTCTTCTCTTCGGAATCGCTGCCCGAGATGCTCACCCGCGCGAGCGCCCTCCGCGTGCTCGTGCGGCACGACGCGGGCCTCGTGGCGCGCCATGCCGAGGAGCGGGACCGGCTCGAGGCCGTCGAGGCCAGGGAACGGGCGGCCCTCGAAGAGCGACGCGAGGCGGACGCGCGCCTCGCGGGCCACGCGAAGCGCCTCGCCGGCGAGCGCGAGCAGAAGGGCACGATCCTCGTGCGGGTCCGCGAAGACCGGACGACGGAGCGGCGGCTCCTCCTCGAACTCGAGCAGGCCGCGCAGGCCCTCGAGGAGACGATCCGGAACCTCGGCTCGCGCGCCTCGAGCGGCGGCGTCGGGGGCGGCTTCCGCGAGCGCAAGGGCAAGCTCGCGCCGCCGGTGGCGGCGAAGGTCGTCGAACGATTCGGCAAGGTCATCGACCCCGAGTTCAGGACCACGACCTTCCGGAGCGGCATCGACTTCGGCGCCGAAGCCGGCGTGAGCGTGCGGGCCGTCGCGCCGGGACTCGTCCGCTTCGCGGGCTGGTTCCGCGGCTACGGTCGGATCGTGATCGTCGACCACGGCGACGGCTTCCACACGATCTCGGGTCACCTCGACGCGATCCACGTGAAGGTCGGGACACCGGTCGAAGACGGAGAGCCCCTCGGCACCGTCGGCGAGACCGGTTCGCTCTACGGGCCGAGTCTCTACTTCGAGCTCCGCGAGAACGGGCAGCCGGTCGATCCGGAGCCGTGGCTGCTGGACCCACGGGCGTGAGCGCGGTCGCACCGTCCCGGTCGCGCCGCGCTCTCCGGTGTCGTCCAGGCTTCCGGACCTCGCCGAGGGCCAGAGCGGAACTGCTACCGTCCCGGCTTCGTCCGAAACCGGACGCCCCCCGATCACGACCCGTTCCCGCGCATGGCTGCGGGCGGGACCATGAGGACTCGACGTGAACGAGCGACCGTCCACCCACCCCTCCCGAGGCGGGCTGGCCTCGCGCCTGCGACGCGCTGCCGGGGCCCTCTTCGTGGCTTCGATCGCGCTCGCCGCGCAGCCCCTCACCGCGCTCGCCGACGAGGAGCGCGATCGCCGCGCCCAGCGCTACGAGGATCTCGCCGTCTTCACGAGCGTGCTCGAACGCGTGCGAAGCCACTATGTCGAAGAGGTCGACGAACACGCGCTGATGGAATCGGCGATGAAGGGGATCCTCGAGGACCTCGATCCGCACTCGGCCTTCATGACGCCGGACGCCTGCGAGGACATGAAGGTCGAGACCCGCGGCGAGTTCCACGGGATCGGCATCGAGATCTCGAAGGCGAGCGGCGCGTTCATCGAGGTCGTCTCCCCGATCGACGGCACCCCCGCTTCTCGCGCCGGCATCCAGGCCCGCGACCGCATCACCTCGATCTGTCCGACCGAGAAGCCGGCGGACTGGACCGAGGATTGTCGCGGCACGACGGAGATGAGTCTCGTCGAGGCCGTCTCGCTCATGCGCGGCAAGCGCGGCACGACGATCTCGATCTACGTCCTCCGCGAAGGCCTCGCCGAACCCCGGCGCTACGAGATCGAGCGGGACACAGTCAAGGTCGCGTCGGTCCGCGACGAGATCGTGGAGCCCGGGATCGGGCACCTCAAGATCTCCTCGTTCCAGGAACGAACCGGCGCGGACGTTCGGAGGAGTCTCGACGAGCTGCGCGAGGTGAACGAGGGGCCGCTCGAAGGACTCGTCCTCGATCTGCGCGACAACCCGGGCGGGCTGCTCAACCAGGCGGTCGAGGTCGCAGACGCCTGGCTCGGCGAAGGTCTCGTGGTCTACACGCAGGGACGCGACGAGCGGGAACGGACGGAGTTTCCGGCGGGCGACGCGACGCGCGAGCCCGACTACCCGGTCGTCGTGCTCGTGAACGAGGGCAGCGCGAGCGCCTCCGAGATCGTCGCCGGCGCCCTCCAGGACCATCACCGCGCGCTCGTGCTCGGCGTGCCCACCTTCGGCAAGGGCTCCGTACAGACGATCTACGACCTCGACGGCGGCGCCTGCCTGCGGATCACGACCGCCCTCTACTACACGCCGGCGGGTCGTTCGATCCAGGAGGTCGGCATCCAGCCCGACCTGCTCGTCCAGCGGGGCGACTCGGAGGGCGGCCGACTGCCGAGCCGGCGTCGCGTGAGAGAGAAGGACCTGCAGGGGCACTTCACCCAGAAGGACGCCACCGAGCTCGACGGGGGCACCGCGCCGCCGACTCGCATCCTCGAACACGAGCAGTCGCCCGCGGATGGAGCCGCTCCCGACGGAGAGACCCAGGCGCTGGAAGCGTCCGAGCAGGCTGAGCCCGTCGACGTGCAGCTCGCCCGCGCGGTCGAGGTCCTCAAGAGCTGGACCTATTTCGAGGATCTGCGGAAGATGCGCGAAGAGCGGGACGGCGAAGCGACCGACGGCGCGACGGTCGCAGCGGCCGAGGGTTCGTGACGAGCGAGGTCGGTGGGGTGCGCCCGCGCCGGCGCGAGCCGCGGTTGCTCGGTGTCGGCCAGCTGCTCCGCGGCCTCCAGGGCCTCTTCGAGCAGCGCGTCGGAAACGTCTTCGTCGTCGGCGAGATCAGCAATCTCCACGAGGCGCGCTCGGGGCACGCCTACTTCACGCTCAAGGACGACGAGGGGCAGATCCGCTGCGCACTCTTCCGCGGCGCGGCGCGAAGCGTCCGCTTCGGCCTCGAAGAGGGGCTCGAGGTCGTCGCCGAGGCGGACGTCTCGATCTACGCCGCTCGCGGCGATCTCCAGCTCGTCGTGCGGACGCTCGAGCCGCGCGGGGTGGGTGCGCTCCAGCTCGCCTTCGAGCAGCTGCGCAAGCGCCTGCAGGCGGCGGGTCTCTTCGACGAGGAGCGGAAACGCCCGTTGCCCGAATACCCGAAGCGGATCGGGTTGGTGACCTCGCCGACGAGCGCGGCCGTCCGTGACGTGCTCAAGGTCGCCGGGCGGCGTTTCCCGGGGACACCGATCCTGATCGCGCCGACGCTCGTCCAGGGCGACGAGGCGCCGGCGCAGGTGGCCGCGGCGATCGGTCGCGTCGCCTCTGCGCCGGATGTCGACGTGGTGCTCGTCGTGCGCGGCGGCGGCTCCCTCGAGGATCTCTGGGCCTTCAACACCGAGGCGGTGGCCCATGCGATCGCGGACTGCCCGGTCCCCGTCGTCGCGGGGGTCGGACACGAGACCGACGTGACGATCGCGGACCTGGTCGCGGACGTGCGTGCGCCGACGCCGTCGGCGGCGGCGATGGTCGCGCTCCCGGACGGGGAGGCGCTCGCACGGCTCGTCGAGCGGGACACGCGACGGTTGGTGTCGGCGATCGAGTCGGAGCTCGATTCGGCGCGGCATCGGGTCGAGCGGTCCGTCGAGGTCCTCCATGCGCGCAGCCCGCAGGCGCGGGTCGCGCTCGCGCGGACCCGCGAGGCCCGGGCGCGAACGGCGGCCCTCGCGGCGATCCGGCGCCACGTCGATCGGCGGAGGCGGCGGGTCGGCGAGTTGGCGGCGCGGCTCGATGCGATGAGTCCGCTCGCCGTGCTCGGGCGGGGCTACGCCCTGGCGCGCCGGAGCGAGGACGGCCGGGTCGTGCGCCGGGCGACGGACGTGGCGGTCGGCGAGACCCTCGACGTGCAGCTCGCGGAGGGGGCGCTCGGCGTCGAGGTCACGCGACTCGACCCCGCCGAGGACGCGGACCGGGCCTGACCGGAGGCCGGGCGAAACGATTCGCTGCGCTAAAAAGTCCTTCGATTCCAAGGGGTTCGGGGCATGTGTCGCGTTGACGCACACCGGGTCCACGGTTAGAGTCGGGAACACCGATCGAGGTCCCATGGCCGCCAAGAGCAGCAAAGCCGCCGCGCAGAATCAGGAGGCCCCCGAGCCCCTCAGCTTCGAGGGTGCCCTCGAGCAGCTGGAGACGACGGTCGGTCGCCTCGAAGAGGGGGAGATGCCCCTCGAAGAGGCGCTCGAGCTCTTCGAGAAGGGCGTGGGGCTGTCTCGGCAGTGCACGGAGACCCTCGAGGCCGCGGAGAGGCGGATCGAAATCCTGGTGGCGGACCGGGAGGGCGCCGACGGCGAGTGGGCGAGCGAGCCCTTCGACGATGCCTTCGAGCAGGACGAGGACGATGACGAAGATCCCGACGACTGAGCGGTCGGTCAGGGACGCCGCGCGAGCGGCCTGAGGATTGCCGGTGGATGTCGCAGCGTACATGGCGGAACGGATTCCGCTGGTCGATCGCGCGATCGAAGCGCGCCTCGATGGCCTCGCGAGCGGGGAGGCGCCGATCCCGGCGAACCTCGCCGGCGCGATGCGGCACCTGCTCTTCCCGGGCGGCAAGCGGCTGCGGCCCGTCATGGCGCTCGCTGCGGCCGAGGCCGTCGGAGGGCCCGCAGAGGCGGCGCTTCCGCTCGGCGTCGCGGTCGAGCTCGTCCACACGTATTCGCTGATCCACGACGACCTGCCCTGCATGGACGACGACGATCTGCGGCGGGGTCGGCCGACGGTCCACAAGGCCTTCGACGAGGCGACGGCGGTCCTGGCCGGTGATGCGCTCCTGACCGAGGCCTTCTCGGTCCTGTCGGAGGACGCGCACGCCGCCGATGCGCAGATCCGCCTCGACGTGGTCGGGCTGCTCTCGCGCTCGTCCGGCGCGCTCGGGCTGGTCGGCGGACAGGTCGACGATCTCGCCTTCGAAGCGGCGGGCGGGGACACGGGGGGAACCTCCGCGGGCTTCCTCGCGTCCATCCATGCGCGCAAGACCGCCGCGCTCTTCCGTGCCTCGATCGAGGGCGGGGCGATGCTGGCGGGCGCCAACGCCGGGCAGCGCGAGGCGCTCGAGCGCTTCTCGCGGGACGTCGGCATCGGCTTCCAGATCGCTGACGACGTGCTCGATGCGGACTCGGGCGAGGCAGCGAGTATCCTCCGGCTCCAGGGGATCGACGACGCGAAGCACGGTGCAGAAGGGCTGCTCGACCGGGCCCTCGGCGAGATCGATGGGTGGGGCGAGGCGGCGGAGCCGCTGCGGGCGCTGGCGCGCTTCGCGATCCGGAGAGAACGATGAGCGGACGATGCGGAAGACGGGGACGGCGATGAGCGACGCAAACGAGACGCGACCGCTGCTCCACGAGATCGAGCGCCCGTCCGATCTGCGCAAGCTTCCGCGCGACAAGGTCGAGCAGGTGGCCTCCGAGATCCGCCACGAGATCCTCTCACGGGTTTCGCAGACCGGCGGCCATCTGGCGTCGAGCCTCGGCGCCGTCGAGCTGATTACGGCGATCCACTACGTCTTCGACACGCCGAGCGATCGGCTGATCCTCGACGTCGGTCACCAGGGCTACCCGCACAAGATGCTGACGGGCCGGCGCGAGGACTTCGAGACGATCGGCCAGCGCGGGGGCATGTCCAAGTTCCTGCGCCGGACCGAGTCCGAGTTCGACCATTTCGGCGCCGGCCACGCGGGGACGTCGATCTCGGCGGCCCTCGGGATGGCGCGCGCGAAGTTCCACCAGGGCGAGGACGGCGTGGTCATCGCCCTGATCGGCGACGGCTCGATGACCGCGGGCATGGCCTTCGAGGCCCTGAACCACGCGGGTCACCTCGACGAGAACAACCTGATCGTCGTCCTGAACGACAACGAGATGTCGATCGATCCGAACGTCGGCGCGCTCTCCTCCTACCTCTCGAGAAAGCTCTCGGCGCCGATGGTCCGCCGCATGAAGGGCTGGGCGCGCGAGTTCCTCGACGGCCTCCCTGGCGACATGCTCCACTGGGCCCGGAAGGCCGAGGAGTCGGTCAAGACCTTCTTCACCCCCGGCATGCTCTTCGAGGCCCTCGGTTTCCGCTACGTCGGTCCGATCCAGGGACATCGCATGGACATCGTCCTCGAGACGATGGAGAACGTGAAGGAGCTCGTCGCGAACGGCGGCGGTCCCGTCTTGATCCACGCGATGACCGAGAAGGGCCACGGCTACGCGCCGGCCGAGGCCGACCCGCTCAAGTACCACGGCGTCGGCCAGTTCGACGTGGAGAGCGGAAAGTTCGCGCCCAAGAAGGCGGCGCCGCCGACCTACACGAACGTCTTCTCGGACACGCTGATCCGGCTCGCGCGCGAGGACGAGCGGATCGTCGCGATCACCGCGGCGATGGCCTCGGGCACCGGCCTCGACAAGTTCCAGCGAAAGCTTCCGAAGCGCTTCTACGACGTCGGAATCGCCGAGCAGCACGCGGTCACGTTCGCTGCGGGTCTTGCCGCCGAGGGCATGAAGCCCGTCGCGGCGATCTACTCGACCTTTCTCCAGCGGGCCTTCGACCAGGTCGTGCACGACGTCTGCCTGCAGAACCTCGACGTGACCTTCGCCCTCGACCGGGCCGGGCTCGTGGGTGCCGACGGCGCGACCCACCAGGGACTCTTCGACTACGCCTACCTGCGAACGCTGCCGAACGCGGTCGTAATGGCTCCGAAGGACGAGAACGAGCTCCAGCACCTGCTCGCGACCGCGATCAAGTACCCGGGCCCGTCGGCGATCCGCTTCCCGCGCGGCTCGGGGATCGGGACGGCGCTCGATCCCGACGTCAAGGAGATCGCCATGGGCGAGGCGGAGCTCCTGCGAGACGGCGACGACGTCGCGCTGATCGCGATCGGCAACACCGTCCATCCGGCGGTCGAGGCGGCCGGTGAGCTCGCGAGCGAAGGCATTTCGAGCGCGGTCCTCAATGCGCGCTTCGTGAAGCCGCTCGACCGCGAACGGATCCTCGACCTGGCCCGCCGCGTCCGCACCGTCGTCACCATCGAGGAACACAGCGCGATGGGTGGCTTCGGGAGCGCGGTGCTCGAGCTGCTGGCCGAGGAAGGGATCCGGACGCCGGTCCGGACCCTCGGCATCCCGGACAAGCTGATCGAGCACGGCGAATCCGCCGCGACCCTCGGGCTCGCCTCGCCGGACATCGCCGCCGCCGCCCGCGCCCTCGTCGCGGCCGCGGACTGATCCCCGTACTCCCTTGGCGCCCGCCGCCGCCCGGGGTGAGCGACTCGACGAGCGGGTCGTCCGCGAAGGCCTCGCCGAGAGTCGGAGCGCGGCGCAGGCGCTGATCCTCGCGGGCCGGGTCCTCGTCGACGACACGCCCATGGACAAGGCGGGGACGCGGATCGCGCCGGAGAAGTCCGTGCGCCTCAAGGGCGGCGCCCGCGCCTTCGTCTCTCGCGGTGGCGACAAGCTCGCCTCCGCCCTCGACCATTTCGGCTTCGACCCGACCGGTCTGCGCGCTCTCGACGTCGGCGCCTCCACCGGGGGCTTCACCGACTGCCTGCTGAAGCGGGGGGCGTCCCACGTCTGCGCGATCGACGTCGGGCACTCCCAGATGCACTCCCGGCTCCGGCTCGATCCGCGGGTCGACGTCCACGAGCGGGTGAACGCGCGGCACCTCGACCCGGCCGAGTTCCCGGGGCCCTTCGATCTCTTCGTCGTCGACGTTTCCTTCATCTCCCTCACGCTGGTCCTGCCCGCGATCGATGCCTGCGCGCCGGCTGCCGACGGCCTGCTCCTCGTGAAGCCCCAGTTCGAGGTCGGGCGCGATCACGTGGGGAAGGGCGGGGTGGTTCGCGACGACGCGCGGAGGGCCGAGGCCGTGGACGCGGTCGCGGCCGCAGCGGCCTCCCTCGGCCGCCGGGAGCTCGGGCGCGTGGACAGCGCCGTGCCCGGTCCCAAGGGCAACCGCGAGATCTTCCTCTGGATATCCGGCGCCGGGGACGATGAAGGGGCAGGGGGTTGATTCCGGGTCCCGCGGGACCAGGTTCGCCCCACGCGGATGGGGAGGGGCCGGGCTGCTATGGTCCCGAATGCCCGCGATGCGCCGGTTCCGGCCGGTGCTGCGAAGAAGGAGTTCCCGGATGATCGACGTGACGACGGAAGCGGCCGCGCAGATTCGAACGCTGCTCGCCGAGGACGACAAGCTCGAGACTCATGGCCTCCGCATGAAGGTGATCGGCGGCGGCTGCTCCGGACTCCAGTACCAGCTCTCCTTCGACGACGTCGTGCGCGACGTCGACGCGGAGATCGAGGCCGAGGGCGTCAAGGTGATCGTCGACGAGAAGAGTGCGCTCTACCTGGTCGGCTCGGTCCTCGACTTCGTCGATACGCTCCAGGAGTCGGGCTTCAAGATCGAGAACCCGAACGCCTCCAACACCTGCGGATGCGGCTCTTCTTTCGCCGCCTGATGAACGGTGTCTGATCGCTCGGGCGCCTCTCCCGATCCCGACCGCTCCCCTCGCGTTCCCTACCTCGACCACCACGCGACCACGCCCATCGACGAGCGGGTTCGCGAGGCGATGGCGCCCTATCTCGAGTCCGAGTTCGGGAACGCCGCGAGCACGACCCACGCCTTCGGGTGGCGGGCGGAAGCCGCGGTGGATCTCGCGCGGGAGCGGATCGCGGAGTTGGTCGGCGCGGAGCCGCGGGAGATCGTCTTCACGAGCGGAGCGACCGAGAGCAACAATCTGGCGATCCTCGGTCTCGCCGACGCGGCGGCGCCGCCCGGGCATCTCGTGACCGTTGCCACCGAGCACCCCGCGGTCCTCGACCCCTGCCGCGCCCTGATCGCCCGCGGCTGGGAGCTCACCGAGCTTCCCGTGGACGGGGAGGGACGCGTCTCCCTCGACGATCTGGACGACGCGTTGCGTGACGACACGCGACTGGTCTCCGTCATGGCGGCGAACAACGAGATCGGGATCATCGCGCCGGTGGGCGAGATCGCCGGGCGATGCCACGCGCGCGGGATCGTCTTCCATACCGACGCGGCCCAGGCGGCGGGCAAGATCCCGCTCGATGCCCGGGCGCAGGGCCTCGACCTCGTGAGCGTGTCGGGCCACAAACTCTACGGACCGAAGGGCGTGGGCTTTCTCCGCGTTCGCCGCGGCGGGCAACCGCGGGTGAAGCTCGCGCCGCGCCAGTTCGGGGGCGGACACGAAGGCGGACTGCGTTCGGGGACGCTGCCCGTTGCGCTCATCGTCGGACTCGCGCGCGCCTACGAGATCGCCGAGGGCGAGCGCCAGGCGGAGTCGAAGCGGCTCGCCGATCTGCGGGACGGGCTCTGGCAGGCACTCGCGACCGCGCTTCCCGGACGCGTGCGCTGGAACGGACCCCGCGACGAGCGTCTGGCCGCGAACCTGAACGTCTCGTTCGAAGGCATCGACGGCGAGCGGCTCCTCGCGGATCTCGGCGGGCTCGCGATCTCGTCCGGCTCCGCCTGCAGCTCCGCGAAGCCCGAGCCGAGCCACGTGCTGCTCGCCCTCGGGCACACGCCCGCCCTCGCCAAGGCGACGCTCCGGATCGGGTTCGGGCGCCACAACACGCCCGCCGACGTGGACCATGCGGCGGAGCGGATCGTCGGGGCCGTGCGCGCACAGAAGCCGAAGAGCTGAGCGCGGTGTCTCCCCGGGGCGCCTCGCGCGGGGAGTGTACGTGTATACTCCGCGCCCATGGCGGCCGGCGGAGCGCGTCCGACAAAGAGGGGGCGCCGCCCCCGACTCTCCCGCGATCAGGTCGTCGACGCGGCGACACGGATCCTGCTCGAGGAAGGGGTCGAGTCGCTCACGATCCGCGCGGTCGGTACGGCGCTGGGAAGCTCGCCGATGGCCGTGTACCGCCACGTCCAGGACAAGGACCACCTGCTGGTGCTCGTCCTCGACCAGGTCGCGGCCGAGATCCCGAGGCCGAGGCTCCCGAAGCGGCCCCGCGCTCGGGTGATCAAGCTCTGGTGTGCCATCCATGCATGCCTGACCGAGCACGCCTGGGCGGTCGAGGTACTGGCGGCAGGCGACAAGATGGGCCCATCGATCCTCTGGTTCATGGAGCGGACCGGCGGTGCGCTTCGGGACGCGGGTCTCTCCGAGCGCGAATCGGTTCGAGTGATCGACGCGATCTGGCGTCTCACGATCGGGTCGTTGCTCGTCCAGCGCGGGTACGACGCACTGACGGGCTCGTCGCCCGAGGCGTCGATGCAGCGGGCGCTCTACGAGAATCCCGATCGCGACGCCTTCCCGGTTCTGGCGACGTTGTCCCGGGAATGGGAAGCCGTCCGCGCACGGAACGACTATCGCGCCCACCTGGGGGCCCTCCTCGACGGGCTCCACGAATGGGATTGACCAAGGGCCTGCTTTTTGTTTACGTGTACGCAAAAGGAGGACCCACCCGTGGAAGCGTATGAGCTCGGTGCGATCGTCCCGAACCTGAAGCCCCTGAAGCTGTCGCCGAACGCGACGGAAGCGGATCACGATGCCGCGATGAGGCCGCTCGGGACCTTCAACGAATGCATGACCGGACTGCTCCGTTTCGAAGGGCAGTCGCCCTGGGAGCGGCACCCGCAGGACGAGCTGCTGATGGTCCTCGATGGCGCGGTCGAGCTGACGCTGCTCGCCGACGATGGGCGTCACGTGACGGAGTCGCTGGGCAAGGACTCGGTCGCCGTCGTTCCCTCCGGCGTCTGGCATCGCCAGCACGCGAGAGCGGGCGTGACGCTCTTCTTCGTGACGGCTTCGGGGGAGGACGACGTGTCCTGGGCGGACGACCCGAGGTCGGCGGACGACCCCGCCTGAGCGCGCGACGAGTCGCCGGGAAGCGCGTGGACGGTTTGCCCCCAGGGTGGGGCTGGGTGCCCGATCGTCGATCCACGCCGGCTCGGGACGAGTCGCGGCCCCTCGAAGCCTGCTCCGAGCGCTCGGAGCCCGGCCAGCGGATCGGGACCGGTCCGCTATAGTGCCGCCGCCGCAGCGCGACCCCCGGTCACCCTCGGCGCTCCGATGGGTCTTGGCCCGTCCCGGAATCCCGCCCGTGCTCTCGGGCCGGTGACCGGTCACCGGAGCGGCCCGACCCCCGCGCGCGGCGAATCCGCGGAACAGGGCGCGTACGTCGCGCCCTCTCGTTCGCATCGCACCCATCACCCGGAGCGCAGCGGCGGCCGACCCGGCCGGCGGACGGCGCTCCCGTCCGAAACCCGAGAAGGAAGAAGCAAGTGTCGGAACCCAAGGGAAAGAACCTCACGTGGCACGAAGGTCAGGTCAGCCGTGACGACCGCGAGAAGAAGCTCGGCCAGAAGGGCTGCACGATCTGGCTGACGGGGCTCTCCGGCTCCGGCAAGTCGACGATCGCCGTGGCCGCCGAGAAGGCGCTCGCCGAGAAGGGCCACCTCACGTACATCCTCGACGGCGACAACATCCGCATGGGCCTCAACTCGAACCTCGGCTTCTCGCCGGAGGATCGGACGGAGAACATCCGGCGGATCGGCGAAGTGTCGAAGCTCTTCACCGACGCCGGCATCATCTGCTTCACGTCCTTCATCTCGCCGTATCGCGCCGACCGAGACCAGGTCCGCGAGATCATGGGCGAGGGGGACTTCATCGAGGCCTGGGTGCAGGCCTCGGTCGAGACCTGCGAAGGCCGCGACGTGAAGGGTCTCTACAAGAAGGCCCGCGCGGGCGAGATCCCGGAGTTCACCGGCATCTCCGCGCCGTACGAGGAGCCGCTGAACGCCGAGCTCGCGCTCGACACGAACGGGCAGTCGGTCGACGAGAGCGTCGCCCAGCTGATCGCGTTCCTCGACAAGAGCGGATACCTCTCCTAGTCGGCGCTACGCGGCGCTCTCCAGTCGGCGCTTCGCGCCTCTCGGCAGGCCCCTTCTTGGGGCCTGTCTTGCGCCGAGGGCTCCTGTTGGAATCCGGCGGTGTGCGCTCGGCGCTGATCTCCAGTCGCGGCCCTTTTCCGTCGATGCAGGACGGGAAAGGGCCGCGCTGCATTTCGAAGCTGGAAGCGGGGGAGGGGGGAACCCCGCGCCCTGCGTTCCTCGAGGCGCAGTCGACAGGAGAGGGTCGAAGGGTGACTCTCTCGGCCGCGGTACGCGGACACCCGGTCGGTTCGGTCGGTGTCCCAAGTGCCTGGAATCGCAGGGAACGAGGGGGAGATGTGAGCGAAGCGGCCGAGATGGCGATGCCGAGTCCGGTGCGAGGACGTGCCGGGCGGTCCTGGCTCGCGGTGGCCGCGACGCTGATCCTCCTGGGAAGTGCGGGCTGTGCCTCGGTCCCCTCGCCGAAGTGGACCGTGGGCGACGGGCGGGCCGAGCGGCGCGCCCCGGCCCTTCGCGAGATCCGAGCGGAACGCTCGGCGGACTACGACGTGCTGGTCGGCGAGCTGGCCAAGGCGGACCGTGACCTCGAAGGCGCCCGCGAGGCCTACCTGCGGGCCGCCGAGAAGGATCCGAACTCGGCCTTCATCGCGGACCGGCTCGCGCGGCTCCACTGGCAGCTCGACGACGTCGATCTCGCGGTCGACCAGGCGGAGCGGGCCTTCGAGCTCGCGCCGGACCAGGTCGAGGTCCGTCTCTTCCTGGGCCGTCTCTACAGCCTGGAGCAGAACTACGAAGGACTCGATCGCGTGCTGCGCGATCGGGACGGGCGGCCCCTGGACGCCGACTCCGCGTCCCAGCTCTATCAGGTCAGCCTCGAACGCGGCGACCTCGACGAGGCCGAGAACCTCGCGCGCCAGCTCAGCGAGATGGAGCCGGACCAGCTCCGTGGCCCGCTCGGACTGGCGACCGTGTACGAGCAGCGCCGCGACTTCGACGCGGCGACCGCCGTCGTACGCCGGACCCTCGAGAACTTCCCGGACAATTTCCTCCTGTACATGCGCCTGGTGCAGATCGAACGCCAGCGCGGGGATCGTGCAGGAGAGATCGCCGTCTACCGGGAAGTGCTTCGCAGTCACGCGAACCACTACGGCGTCCTTCAGCGCATGGGCCAGGCCCAGCTCGAGGAGAACGACATCGACGGGGCGATCGCGACCTATTCGTTGATCGTCGAGAACTATCCCGAGGACGTGCGCACGCTCCGCCGCCTCGCGCAGATCGAGTTCTCCGCGGGGCGCTACGAGTCCGCCGCCGGGCGGCTGGAGGTCGTGCTCGAGAAGTCGCCGGACCAGCCCGACCTCGCCTTCGCCCTCGGGCAGATCAAGCGCGCGCTCGGGGACGACGAGCGCGCGTTCGCCATCTTCGAAACGATCGCCCCGACCGCGGCCAACTACGTCGACGCGCGGCTGCAGATGGCGGCGATCCACGAGCAGGCCGGCCGCAAGGCCGAGTCCCTCGCCGAGGTCGACCGTCTTCGCGCTCTCCGACCGAATCGGCAGCTGGATTTCCATGCCGCCGCCCTGCGGATCGAGATCGGGGACTTCGAAGGCGGCGTCGCGCTGCTCGAAGGACTCCTCGACGGCAGCGACGACGACCGCGACGTGCTCTACCAGCTGGGCGTCCAGTACGGCATCGCCGGCGACGCCGATCGTTCCGTCGAGTACATGCAGCAGGTCCTCGAACTCGACCCGGACGACGCGAACGCGCTCAACTACATCGGCTACACGTGGGCGGACGAGGGTGAGAATCTCGAGGAAGCGGAGCGCATGATCGCGCGGGCCCTCGAGCTGTCCCCCGACGACGGCTACATCACGGACTCCCTCGGCTGGGTCTACTACCGGAGGGCCGAGGAGCGCTTCGCGGCCAAGGACGAGGACGAGGCGCTTCGCCTGCTCGAGCGGGCGGAGACGGCGCTCATGCGCGCGGCAGAGCTGACCGGCGGCGACTCGGTCGTGTCCGAGCACCTCGGTGACGTGTTGCTGCTTCGTGGAGACAAGCGCGGAGCGCTCGGGTACTACGAAGAGGCCGTGACCCTCGACGTGCGCGAGGACGAACAGCCGAACCTCTACGACAAGCTCGAGAGTCTGCGGCGCGACCTCGGGGCGTCGAGTCCTGCTCAGTGAGAAGGCCGTGAGCCTGCCCCTTCGGGCAGTGCGCCTCGTCGCACTCCTCGCGATCGCCGCGAGTCTGGCCGGATGTCTCGACCGGCGCCCGGCGCTTCCGATCGTGCCCGAGGGCCAACCCCTCGCCTTCGCCGACGAGCGGGTGGCTCGTGTCCTCGCACGCCACGCCTCGCGAGCGAGCGAGCGGGCCGGGCTCACCGGCAGCGCCCGCGTCGCGCTCTCGGGACCCGACTTCAAGCTGAACCGTCCCCAGCGAATCGCCCTCGCGCGCCCGGCCCGACTCCGCTTCGAGATCCTCGGCCTCTTCGATCAGCTCGCGGCGATCCTCGTGACCGATGGGCTCGACTACGGCTTCTTCGACGCGTCGACGGGCGAGGTCTCCCGCGGCCGCGTCTCGAGCGCGCTCCTCTGGAACCTGACGAAGATCGACCTCGCTCCGGACGAGCTCGTCGGTCTCCTGCTTGCCGGGCCGCGCCCCGCCGACGGGACCCTGCACGCGGGGGCCTGGCTCGAGCCGTCCGGGCGCCTCGCGATCGCCTTCGCCTGGCCCACGGACGGGGCAGAGGCGGCCTGCCTGGCCGAGGACCCGCTCGACGTCTCCGCTTCGCCGGAGTGCGCCCTCCCCGAACGCGCGGTCGTCGCGACGGGGGGCCAGCTCTTCTTCTTCGACGAGATGGAGGAACTCGTGGAGGTGCGGGGGCTCGATCCCGGCGGCGTGATCCGGTACCGCGTCCGCTTCGAAGACTACGTCGCGATCGAAGGTCCGGACGAGTCCCGGTTCCCGAAGCGCGTGACGTTGGAATCCCCCGCGACCGCCTCGGAGGCCCGCTTCCAGTGGAAGCGGGTTCGTTTCGTGCCGGAGCTGACCGACGAAGTCTTCCAGCTTCCGGAAACGATGCGGGGGCGCGACGGCTAGCCGTTCGAGGCCGTCGCGTGACGGCTATTCGAGGCCGGTGATGCGATCCCCGTCGACGTCGATCCGCTCTGCGAGCGGACGGGCGGGCAGGCCGGGCATGCGCAGGATCTCGCCGGTCAGCGCGACGAGGAAGCCGGCGCCCGCGTTGATCTGCAGACCGCGCACGGTGATGTCGAAGCCGCTCGGGCGTCCGCGCAGACGCGCGTCGTCGGAGAGCGAGCCCGGGACCTTGGCGATGCAGATCGGCAGGTCGCCCAGGCCGAGGCGATCGATCTCGGTGAGGTCGCGTCTCGCGCTCTTCGTGAACTCGACGCCACTCGCGCCGTACATCGTCCGGGCGACCGCCTCGATCTTCTCCTGGACCGGATCGGAGAGCGCGTAGAGCGGGCGATAGGGCGAGGGACTCTCTTCGGCGTGCTCGACGAGCAGGCGGGCGAGTGTCTCCGTGCCCTCGCCGCCGTGGGCGAAGTGATCGGCGAGGGCGACGGGCACCGAGAGCGATTCGCAGAACGCGATGACGCGATCGAGCTCCTCGGGCGAGTCCTCACCGAAGCGGTTCAGCGCGACGATCGGCGTCTCTCCGAAACAGCGGATGCTCTCGAGGTGCTTCTCGAGGTTCGGCAGTCCCCGCTCGAGCGCCTCGATGTCGGGCTGGCCGAGCGCGCTCCGAGCGACGCCGCCGTGCATCTTGAGCGCCCGGATCGTCGCGACCAGCACGACCGCGGCGGTGTCGAGGCCGGCCGCGCGGCACTTGATGTCGAAGAACTTCTCGGCCCCGAGGTCGAACCCGAAGCCCGCCTCGGTGATCGTCCAGTCGGCGTGATGCAGGGCCATGCGGGTGGCGAGCACGCTGTTGCAGCCATGGGCGATGTTCGCGAAGGGGCCACCGTGCAGAAAGGCGGGTGTGCCTTCGAGGGTCTGCACGAGGTTCGGGCGGAGCGCATCGCGAAGCAGCGCGAGCATCGCGCCGGTCCCACCGAGGGATTTCGCAACGACCGGATTGCCCGCGCGATCGAAGCCGATGAGAATCCGGTCGAGCCGCTCGCGCAGGTCCTCGATGCCTTCCGCGAGGCAGAGGATCGCCATCACTTCGGAAGCGGCCGTGATGTCGAAGCCGCTCTCGCGCGGAACGCCGCCGGTCTTCCCGCCCAGTCCGATCACGATGTCGCGCAGGGCGCGATCGTTCATGTCCATCACGCGCTTCCAGAGCACGCGGCGAGGGTCGAGGTCGAGGTCGTTGCCGTGGTGGAGGTGGTTATCGATCAGCGCGGCCAGGAGGTTGTGTGCGCTCGTGATCGCATGGAAATCCCCGGTGAAGTGCAGGTTGATGCGCTCCATCGGGATCACCTGCGCGTAGCCGCCGCCCGCGGCACCGCCCTTGAGCCCCAGCGACGGTCCGAGCGAGGGTTCCCGGAGCGCCAGGGCGACGGACTCGCCGATCCGCGCGAGGCCGTCGGCCAGTCCGATGCTCGTCGTCGTCTTGCCTTCGCCCGCCGGGGTGGGGGTGATCGCGGAGACCAGCACCAGTCGGCCGGGCTCGCGACGCGCCGCCGGTCGCTCCCGGGTGAGGGCGGCCAGGTCGATCTTGGCGACGTCCTCCCCGTAGCGGTGGAGGTCGGTGGTCTGGATCCCGAGCGCCCCCGCGATCTCGTCGATCGGGCGGGGGCGCGCGGCCTGGGCAATCTCGACGTCGCTCGGCATGGCGTCAATCGTCCCCCGGCCGGAGCACCGGCGCCAGCACGTCCGTCTCGACCCCGTGCTCTCGGGACGGGGTTCTCTCCTCGCTCATTGAGCGGCGCCATTCTGCCGATACGGGGTCACGTCCAGCACCCGGTCGAGCTTTCCGGGACCCGGGGCGCCGCGCGGCTACGGAAAATCTTTTCCTTTACCGCGACGAAGCCACTAGAATCCGGCCTGGAACGGAAATTCGAGCAGAACTGGGGGGTTCGAGTCCATTGCGCATGTCGGGGGGGCATCGCGTGATCGAGCAGCGGCGGGGTCGCTGCGTCCTCGTCGGGCTGGGCCTCGCGCTCACGCTCGTGCTCACCGCGTGCTCGAACGATCCCTACCCGCCGGAGCCGCCCGGGCAGAAGATCCTCTACAGCTCCTTCACGGAAGCGCCCCGGACCCTCGATCCGGCGACCGCCTACACCACGGTCGCCCACTCCGTCACGGGGGCCGTCTACGAGACGCTGCTCAAGTACCACTTCCTGAAGCGGCCCCTCGAGCTGATGCCGGGGCTCGCCGCCGCGCTGCCCACGGTCGAGGACCTCGGCGAGGGGCGGAGTCGCTATCGCTTCGTGCTCCGGAAGGGCCTCCTCTTCGCGGACGACGCGTGCTTCGAGCTCGGAGCACCCGGCGCGCGGACGCGCGAGATCGTGATGGGTGACGTCGCCTTCCAGCTGATGCGCCTCGCCGACCCGAAGGTCGGCAGCCCGGTGATCGAGCCCTTCGCGAACATCGACGGGTTCCAGGAATTTGGATCGGCCCTGGCCGAGCGTCGGGAGGCGGACGAAGCCTTCGCGGCGCGACCGGTCCACGAACAGTACGCCGAGCTCGGGGGGATCCGCGGGATCGCGACGCCCACGCCCTGGACGCTCGAGATCACGCTCCACCGTCCCTATCCGCAGATCCGGTACTGGTTCGCGATGGAGTTCTCGACGCCGGTGCCCTGGGAGGCCGTCGCGTACTACGACGGGCAGGGCGGGCGACCGCGCTTCGACGACCACCCCGTCGGCGCCGGTCCCTTCTACCTGGCCGAGTACGACAAGCATGCGCGCTACGTGCTCGAGAAGAACCCGAACTGGTACGGAGTGCGGAATCCCGAGTGGCGGGCGCCCGCCGCCGTCTTCCCCGAGCCGGCCGAGGAAAGCGACGTGGACTCGGGGCGGGCCGAATACGCCGGCCGGTCGCTCCCGCTGATCGACCGCGTGATCGTCGTCCGCGAGAAGGAGAACATCCCGCGCTTCAACAAGTTCATCCAGGGCTACTACGACGCGTCGGGCATCATCAAGGAGAGCTTCGACAGCGTCGTCGTCGAAGGGGGACTCTCCGAGGAGATGAAGGAGAGGGGGATGCGCCTGGGGAAGAGTGTCTCCCCGGACGTGTTCTACATCGGGTTCAACTTCGACGACGAGGTGATCGGGCGCGCCGGGGGGGAGCGGAGCCGAAAGCTCCGTCAGGCGATGAGCCTGTCGCTCGACGTCGGCGAGTTCCTGCGGATCTTCAACAACGGCCGCGGGGTCGTCGCGCAGTCCCCGCTGCCGCCGGGCATCTACGGGTTCGACTCCGACTACCAGAACCCGAATCGACGTCTCGATCTCGAGCGCGCTCGCGAGCTGATGGTGGAAGCCGGCTATCCCGGCGGGATCGATCCCGCGACGAACGAAGCGCTGAAGCTCGGTTTCGACACCGCGAACACCACGACCGCCGGTCTCAACCAGGTCCGCTTCTTCACGAACGCCTGGCGCGAGATCGGGATCGACGTCGCGATCCGGCCCACGAACTACAATCAGTTCCAGGACAAGATTCGCCGCGGCGACTATCAGGTCTTCCAGTTCGGGTGGGTGGCCGACTACCCGGACCCGGAGAACTTCTTCTTTCTCCTCTGGTCGAAGATGGCGCGCAGCGTGGCCGGCGGGCCCAACGCGGCGAACTTCATGGACGACCGCTTCGACGAGCTCTTCGTCTCGATGAAGGCGCGGGAGAACGGGCCGGAGCGGATCGCCGAAATTCGCGAGATGCGCTCGATTCTCGAGCGCGAGCGCCCCTGGATCGAGCTCTTCCACCGCGAGGACTACTCGCTCTATCAGGGTTGGGTGAAGAACGTGAAGCCGATGGGGCTGTCGATCCCGACCTACCAGTACCGGGACATCGATCCGGAGGCGCGGCGCGCGCTTCGCGAAGAGTGGAACGAGCCGGTGCTCTGGCCGGCCTGGACGCTGCTCTTCCTCGCCTTCCTGGTGATCGTCCCGGGCGTTCGAACCTACCTCGAGGAGCGTCAGTAGATGGGCGCCTACGTCCTCAGACGACTCGCCTACGGCGTCGGCGTCGTGCTCGGCGTGCTCTTCCTGCTCTTCGTGCTCTTCTTCGCGGTCACGGAGCCGGAGGACATCGCGCGGAAGGCCCTCGGCGACAAGGTGCCGCCGGAGGCGATCGCCGTCTGGCTCGAGAACCACGGCTACGACCGTCCGCTCTGGCCCTGGCAGGACTTCGAGGAGAACCTCCTCTTCGACCACTACCGGAGGATGCTGACCTTCGACTTCGGTCTCTCGGACGCGGACGACTCGCCGATCGTCGATCGGATCCGCGCGGGCGCCGGGCCCTCGCTCACGTTGACCGTGCCGCTCCTGGTGCTCGGACTGCTGACGGCGATCCCGCTCTCGCTCCTCGTCGCGTTCTTCCGCGAGACCTACATCGACCGGATGGGCGTCTTCCTCTGCGTCCTTGCCATGTCCGTCTCGACGCTCCTCTACATCATCGGCGGCCAATACGTGGTCGGGAAGCTGCTGCGCTGGTACCCGATCTCGGGCTTCGACGCGGATCCGATGATGCTGCCGCGATTTCTCGCGCTGCCGATCCTGGTCGGGATCCTCTCCGGCGTCGGCGGGGACGTGCGCTTCTACCGGACGGTCTTCCTCGAAGAGAGCAGCCGTGATTTCGTCCGCACGGCCCGTTCGAAGGGCGCGAGCGAGCCCCGGATCATGACGCGGCACGTCCTCCGAAACGCGCTCATCCCGATCCTGACCCGGGTCGTGACCGCGATTCCGTTCCTCTTCATGGGATCGCTGCTGCTCGAAGCCTTCTTCGGCATCCCCGGACTCGGTTCGATGACCTTCGACGCGATCCAGGCGAACGACTTCGCGACGCTGCGGACGATGGTGTACGTCGGAGCCCTGCTCTTCATCTTCGGTCAGGTCGCGACGGACATCTCGTACGGATTCGTCGATCCGCGGGTGAGGGTCGAGTGATGGAGATCGAGGCGTACGTCTGGTCGAACGCGTTGACCGTGCTCCTGCTCGCGGGCATCGCCTGGGCGGCGCGGATCGTGCGCGGCCAGCGGCTCTGGCGCGAAGCGGCCGCGGAGCTCTGGCGGCGTCGGCGCTTCGCGATCGTCGTCGTGGGGATCTACCTGGGCATCGGCGTCGCCGATTCGATCGCCTGGGTCGGCGGCGTGCCGGAGGATGCGGTCGGCGTGCTCCCGAACGCGCCGCTCTCGCTGATCGACCGGCTCTTCCTCGACACGCGCGAGGCGAGCTACTCGGCGCCGCTGGCGTCGATCGAGTTCTACGGCGGCAAGCCCCTCCGCCACCCCGGGAGCCACCTGCTCGGGACCGACATCCTCGGTCGCGACGTCCTCTACATGGTCTTCAAGGGCGCGCGGGTCGCGCTCCTGATCGGCGGCCTGACGAGCCTGATCGCGATTCCGCTGGCGCTCTTCTTCGGCGTCTCCGCCGGCTACTTCGGCGGGCGGATCGACGACGTGGTCTTCTTCCTGATCTCGACCCTCGCCGCGATCCCGGGCCTGCTCCTCTTGATCGCCCTGATCATGGTCATGGGGCGCAGCACGGTCTCCGTCTGCATCGCCCTGGCCGTGACGGGCTGGGTCGGCTTCTGTCGCCTCTCCCGCGCGGAGACCCTCAAGCTCCGGGAGCTCGACTACGTCCAGGCGGCCCGCGCGCTCGGTGTCTCCGAGTCGCGGATCATCCGCCGGCACATCCTCCCGAATCTGGCCCACCTGATCGTGATCACCTTCGTGCTCACCTTCAGCGGTCTCGTCCTGTCGGAGGCCACGCTCTCCTGGCTGGGAATCGGCGTCGACGGAAGCTGGGGGCAGATGATCGACGGCGCCCGCGACGAGCTCTCCCGCAGCCCGATCGTGTGGTGGAACATCGGCGCGGCCGGCAGTGCACTCTTCGGCTTGATCCTGGCGGTGAACGCCGTCGGCGATGCGATCCGCGACGTGCTCGACCCGCGGACGACGCGAGGCGGCGAATGACGGCGCTGCTCGAGGTGCGGGATCTGCGGACGGCCTTCCCGTCGAAGGGGGGGCCGCTCCCGGTCGTCGACGGCGTCTCCTTCGACCTCCACCGGGGCGAGGTCCTCGCCCTCGTGGGCGAGTCCGGCTCCGGCAAGTCGATGACGGCGTTCTCGGCGATGCGACTCGTGCCGAAGCCGGGCCGCGTCGTGTCCGGCAGCGTTCGGCTCGACGGGACGGAGCTGCTCGACCTTCCCGTGACCGAGATGCGCAAGGTGCGCGGCGCACGCATGGCGATGATCTTCCAGGAGCCGATGACCTGCCTGAATCCGGTCATGCGCGCCGGAGACCAGGTGATCGAGGCGATCCAGCTCCACGAGGACGTGTCGACGGCGGATGCAAGGGCCCGGACGCGGGAGCTCTTCGTCGAGGTCGGGATCCCCGACCCGGAAGCGCGGCTCGATGCCTATCCCCATCAGCTCTCGGGCGGACTCAAGCAGCGCGTGATGATCGCGATGGCGCTCGCGACGCGTCCCGAGATCCTGATCGCCGACGAACCGACGACGGCTCTCGACGTGACCGTTCAGGCGCAGATCCTGTCGCTCCTGCGCGACCTCCAGCGCAGTCGCGGTGCGGCGATCCTGCTCATCACCCACGATCTCGGGATCGTGAACGAGCTCGCAGATCGCGTCGCGGTCATGTACGCCGGTCGGCTGGTGGAGGTCGCCGAGCGCCGGGCGCTCCTGAGCGACCCGCGACATCCCTATACCCAGGGGCTCCTCCGATCGATCCCGGCCCTCGCCGCGCCGGGCGAGGCGCGTCCCGAGATCGCCGGGGTCGTTCCGTCGCCGGATCAGTGGCCCGCCGGCTGCCGCTTCTCCACGCGCTGCCCGAAGCGGATCGAGCGTTGCGACACGGTCTTCCCGGAGGAGACTGCGCCGGAAGAGGGGCGTCGCGTCTGGTGCCACGTCCAGGACGGAGAGGGCGCATGAGCGAGTTGCGCGACGAGCTGCTCCGCGTGTCCGGCCTGCGGACGTGGTATCCGATCAAGAAGGGCCTGCTCCGCAAGACCGTCGGCCACGTCCAGGCGGCGACGGACATCGGCTTCGCGATCGCGCCCGGCGAGACGCTGGCGCTCGTCGGTGAATCCGGCTGCGGCAAGACGACCGTCGGCCGTTCGATCCTCCGCCTCGAATCGCCCCAGGAGGGCGAGGTCCTCTTCGAGGGCCGCGATCTCCTCGCCCAGGACGACGAAACGCTCCGGGCCGCGCGCCAGCGTGTCCAGATCGTGTTCCAGGATCCGATGGCGAGTCTCGACCCGCGCATGCGCATTCGCGACCAGATCGCCGAGGGCATGGAGTCCTTCGGGATCGGCGAGAACGAGGCCGACCGGACGAAGCGCGTGGCGCGCCTGCTCGAACGCGTCCAGCTCGATCCCGCGGCGATGGATCGCTACCCCCACGAGTTCTCCGGTGGTCAGCGTCAACGCATCTGCATCGCGCGGGCCCTCGCGGTCGAGCCCCGGCTCATCGTCTGCGACGAGTCGGTCTCCGCCCTCGACGTCTCCATCCAGGCCCAGATCCTGAACCTGCTGCGCGAGCTGCAGGTCGAGCTCGGCCTCTCGTACCTCTTCATCACCCACGATCTCTCGGTCGTGCGCTATCTCGCCCATCAGGTCGCCGTCATGTACCTCGGGAAGATCGTCGAGCAGGGGCCGACGGAGCGCATCTTCGCGACCCCGGCCCATCCCTACACCCAGGGTCTCCTCGCGGCGATCCCGTCGATCGACCCGGACCGCCGGGGCGGGGCGCCTCCTGTGCTCGGCGATGTCCCTTCGCCCTCGGATCCGCCGCCGGGCTGCCACTTCCACACGCGCTGCCCCCGCGTGATGGACCGCTGTCGTCGGGAAGCGCCGCCGATGGTCCCGATCGAGGGGGGCGCAAGCCGCTGCTTCCTCTCGGCCGAGGAGGGCGACGCCCCGGCCTGATCCGGGCCCGCCTCGGGAGCGTCCGCGAGGCGCTCTGCGTCGCCTCGGGGTTTCCTCCGATCCGGGGGCCATTCGATTCGGGGCAGGCGCCTGCGGATCCGGGGACTTGGGTCTCAGGTTGCTCGGAGGATCGGTCGATGCTGTGGCCATGCAGACTCGACCCAGGGTCGGAGAGATCCTCGTCTCCGCCGGCATCATCGACGAACTCCAGCTCGACGCAGCGCTCGGCGAGCAGAAGCGCTGGGGGCGCCGGCTCGGCGTGACCCTGATCAAGATGGGGATGGTCGAAGAGGGCCATCTGATTCGTGCGCTCGCGAAGCAGCTCGACCTGCCGGTCGCGAGCCTCGCCGGCAAGCGCATCCCCGAGGACGTGATCGCGCTCGTGCCCGGACGGATGGCGTCGGAGCACGGCGTGATCCCGCTCTTCACGAAGGACGGCGGCCGCAACGGCCAGCTCTATCTCGGCATGGAAGATCCCTCCAATCTGGCCGTCCTCGACGATCTCGCTTTCCGCACGGGCATGGAGATCCATCCCGTGATGGTCGGGCCCACCGAGCTCGGCGAGGCGATCGACCGCTACTACCACGCACGCAATGGCGGCGCGCCGCAGCAGGATCCCTTCAAGACGGGCGAACCGATGAATCCAGGCAGCCTGCGCGTCGTGACCGACGACTCGCCGCAGCCGGGCACCGCACCCGCGGAGCCCTCCATCGAACGCGAGGTCAAGGCTGCCGCCAGCGGCTATCCGATGCCCGCTCTCACTCCACCGATCGAGCTGAACGACGCGGTCGAGCCCGCCCCGTCGGCCGCCACGGAGACGTGGGCGATGCCCGAGGACCCGACCGCGGACCTGGCGCGCATCGACGAAGCCCTCGAGGCGCTGCGAAGCGACGTGACCCGCGTGAGCGACGAGGTCGCCGGCGTGCGGGAGAACGTGACGGGCGTGCAGGGGCGCGTCGAGACGGTCCAGAGCACGGTCACGAACGTGCAGTCGGACGTGCTCCGGATTCGCGACGAGGTCGCGGGCGAGCAGTCCGACCGGGAAGACCCCGGTCCGGTCCGGAACGACGTGGCGCGGCTGCAGGAAGACGTCTCGAAGCTCGGCGACGCGCTGGCCGTTCTACGCGGGGAGTTCGAACGTCTCTCGCAGGACCTTGGCTCCGAGCCGGCTGGCACGACCGCGGCGACCGAAATGGCGGCGCGGGCCAGCGAGGAGACGGAGCGAACGCGGATCGTCGCCAAGGCGATCACGACGCTGCTGGTCGAGAAGGGCGTGCTCGGTCTGGACGCGCTTCAGGCCCAGATCTCGCTCCTCAAGGCGGCCGCCGAGGCCGACGACACGGGCGGCGATCTCGAGCCCCTCGACGACTGAGCGACGCGACCCCGCGTCGCGCGCGAGAACCCCGCACGCTTGACTTTCCACGGGCCGCAGGTCACTCTGCGCGCCCTTCACCCCGACCCGGCGCGTCCCGCGCCGATGCGAGAGTCCCATGCGCCTCGAATACGGCTTCCAACTCCAGGAATGCGAGATTCCCCGTTTCGCCGTCGAGGCGGTCGAGGGAATCGGCAAGCTCTTCACCCTCGCGACCCTCGTGCTGAACGTGCTCGCGACCAAGGAGCAGGTCGAGATCGTCTTCCACGGTCTGAACCCCGAGGATCCCGAGAAGAAGATCCAGGCGTTCAAGGAGATCGCCCAGTCGGCGCCGACGGTCTCGGGGCTCGCCTACGAGCCCGGCCAGCGGGGCAGCGTCCCGGGCTCCTCGAGCTACTACCAGTGGCTCACGGTGAGCAGGGGCTAGGTGTCCCCCGCCTGGGGGCGCTCGGCAGTCAGGCGTCCCACTCGCCGCGGTAGCGGTGGCGCCGGGCGAGACTCTTCGTATGGATCTCCCTCGCGATCTCGTCGAGAGGACGGTCGAAGGGGAGTCGCGCGTGGTAGCGCGCGAGGGCGCCGCGGCGCGTCTCTGCGTCGAAGGCCTCGTCTGCGAGGGAGGCGTTCAGCTGGACCAGCGCGCGCAGGCGTGCGGATTCCGGCAGGCGTACGGGACCGACGAGGTCCTCGAGGTCGACCCACCAGAAGCGGGGCGTCTCCCGGCCTTCCCGGGCGACGCGGATGTTTCCGCCCTTGGCGTCGCGATGCCCCAGACCGATCGCGTGTTGCTCGGCGAGCCAGTCCATCAGCGAGAGCGCAAGGTGACGCGCTTCCTCGGGCGAGGCGGGGCGGTGGGTGTCGAGATCGAACTCGCCCACCTGTTCGAGGAGCAGCACGCTCTCGGGCACGCGCCCGAGCGCGCGACGCTCGAGGAAGGCGAGGGTGCGCGCGGCACGGTCGGAGATCAGGTGGTCGCGCTCGCTGCGATGGAAGGCGCGGCGCGCGGGGGAGCCGCGCAGACGATCCGCCAGGGCCCGTCGTCCGCTTCCGGCGAGGACGCGTTTCCGGATCCAGGTCGAGGGATCGGAGGCCCCCTTCGCGTCGATCTCTTCGACCGTGACGCGGCCGTCGCGTCGCGGCGCCTCGCGTCGGCGCACCGGCGCCTCGAGCAGCGCTTCGCGCAGTACGCCTGCGTCGAGATCCGCGGTGGCGAGGCCTTCCCGGCCCGGCGCGGCGGATAGACGCTGCCAGTCCGCGCCGGGGCGGTGGTGCCGTCGCGCACGCCCCCGCGCGTGGTCCGCCAGAAAGCGACGTCGCGCCTCGTCGAGTCGGTCCTCGCCGCCCAGGGCGAGACGCAGGGCCTCCCTCGCTGGCGGCCCGCCCGCGTCGCGCTCGACGGAGTAGAGGAGCCGCGCCCGGTCGGCGTCGCGTGCGCGCGGGGAGGTCGTGCGTCGCGCGCGCCCGAGATCGAGGAGGTGGACCGCGTCGCCGGTGGCCCGAAGGTTGCCCAGGTGGAGATCGCCGTGGACGAAGCCCGCTTCATGGAGCCGCCGGACGGTCGCGGCCAACGAAGCGAGGAGCGCACGGCCCTCTTCGGGCGAAGCCCGCCGCAGACGATCGAGGAGCGGGGCCTCGCCCACCGGGCGCATCGCGACCACCCGATCCCCCGACGGCGTGCGTCCGAGGGCCAACGGCGGCGGAACCGGAAGTCCGGCGGCTTCGAGCGCGACGAGCGTCCGCCATTCCCGGGTGTCGGCCGTCCGACCGAGGAGGCGGTCGCGCAGGCGACGCAGGGCCGGGCGGCGGGGGGCGTACCACTTGAGCACGATCGGGGCGTCCCCGGGCTGGGTGTCGCGCCAGGCCTCGACCCAGCGATGGGGCCCGGTGTGGAGCCGTTCGGGCGCGGCGCCGCTCGACCGCAATCGATTGATCTCGAGAAAGGCGGCGCGATCTCCGGCGATCCAGCGAATCGTTTCGCCGCGGCTCATCGTCCGGCCCGCGCTCGTCGTTCGACGATCGACGCATACTCGTCGCGCAACGCGCGCACGTGCGACGACCAGTCGAGGGTCGCGGCGCGGGCCTGCATGGCCTTTCCGCGGCGCACGCGTTCGTGCACGTCGACGAGCTTGCCGAGGTGTGCGGCGAGACCCTCGGCATCGTCGGCCCGATCCAGCACGAGGAGCGCGTCCCCGAGCCATTCCCCCGCCCCGTTCGACGTCGTCGTGACGATCGGGCGGGCGGCGGCGGCGGCTTCGAGGGTCGCGTTCGCGAAGGGGTCGTAGCGGGTCGGGAGGACGACGGCGTCGGCCGCAGCATAGACCGCGGGCATGTCGCTGCGTCGTCCCAGGAAGTGCGCGCGGCCGGCGACGCCCAGCGCGCGGGCGCGCGCCCGCCAGCGGTCCGGCCGGTCGCTGCCTGCGACCCACAGGTGCTCCTCCTTCGGCCGGGCGGCGAGGGCGCGGAGGGCGGTGTCGAGGCCCTTGCGATGCCAACCCGATGCGGGCAGGAGCCAGACCCGGGCGTCGCCGGGCGCGTACGCCGCGCGGAGGGCGCGGGCGGGCGCGGCCTGGGCCTCGGGGTCGAAGGCGGCCGCGTCGACGGCGTTGGGAAGGAGCAGGATCCGCTCCGGGCCGACCCGGTGCTCGCGCTCGAGGACGTCCGCGACCAGCCGCGAGGCGCACTGGATCCGCTGGTCACTCCGCTCGAAGACGTCGCGCTCGATCGCGAAGCGGATCCGATAGCGAGGCGAGAGGGTTCGGAGCACGCGTCCTGCACCGGCGTGGGTCCGGCGCAGCCAGTCGCGGTGGCTGCCGCCGCCGGCGCGGAAGAGATCCTGGGTGCGGGTATGCGAGAAGCCGTGGACGACATCGAAGTCGCCGCGGGCGAGGCGCTGCGCGACCTGGCGCGAGAACGTCGAGATCCGGATCGGCTGCCAGGCGCGCGGCGCCCGGATCCGTTCGGTCTCGACACCGGCCTGCGCATCGATCTCCCGGGCGAGGACGGTGACGTCTTCCCCGTGCCGCGCGAGTGTGTGCGCGACCTGCCAGGCCACGTTCTCGACTCCCCCGGCGCCGGGCAGGAAACGTTCGATCACGAGTGCGATGCGCACGGCAGATTCCTCGGCGGGGACCGGCGAAGGTATCGGTCCGTCGCGACGCCGGCGAACGTCCGTCGCTGCCCGGGCGAACCGGCGCAGGGCCGCGGTGTCCCTGCCTGGGACGGGGATGCCGTGGCGCGCGGAGCGGGCATTCGCGAACATTTCGGGCCGACCGACGGACCGTCCGCGGTCCGGGCGAAAGCGCGCCGCAGCCGTGTGCCGGAACGACCCACCCGAAGAAGCGGAACCCCCATCCCGATGCCTCGAAGAGAAGGAAGTCCGTCGAGCGCGGAACCCCTCGACGCGACGTCGCCCACCGTGGGCGAACCGGGGATGCCCCGGCGTGCCGGGAGCGCGCGGCGGAAACAGGCCAGGGGGAAGCGCTCGAGCGGCGAGAGGCGCGGGACGAGCGCCGAGAAGCGGAAGCTGATCCTGGACACGGCGATCCAGGTCTTCGCCGAGAAGGGTTACCCCGACACGCGGATCTCGGACATCGCGAAGCGCGCCGAGATCGCCTATGGCCTCGTCTACCACTACTTCAAGAACAAGGAAGAGATCCTCGACACGATCTTCATGGAGCGCTGGGGCGAGTTCATCGCCAGCGTCCGTGCGATCGCCGGGGACGACGGCCCCGTCGAGGACAAGCTCCGCTCGATCGCCGAGGTGATCCTCTCGGCCCATCGGAGTCGCCCCGAGTGGGTGAAGATCCTGATCTTCGAGATCCGGCGCAGCCAGCGCATGCTCGACCGCGAGCGGATGGAGGGGATCGCCGAGCTCTTCGAGGCGATCGCCGGCATCCTCCGGGACGGCCAGGCGCGCGGAGAGCTGCGGCGTGACCTCGATCCCGAGGTGGCCTGCTACATCTTCGTCGGCGGCCTCGACACGGTCGTGACCAGCCGATTTCTCGCGCTCATGCCCTCCGACGGGGCGACGCCGGAGGCCGAGGGCGCCCACCATACCCACTACGTCCAGCTCGCCCACACGGTGGTCGAGCTCTTCGTGCGGGGCATGGCGAGGCCGGCGGGTTCGAGCTGAACGACGGGATCGTGACGGACGATCGGGACGAGGGGGGAACCATTGTCTTCATCGAACAGATCTGGGACTGCGGACGCCGCGACGGCTGCGAGTGCAGCGAACGGCGGCGCCGGTACGAGTCCGGCGATCCGCGTCGCCGGACTCGCGAAGCGCTATGGCGACTTCGAGGCGGTGCGCGGTCTCGACTTCGAGGTGGCGCCCGGTGAAGTCGTCGGCTTCCTCGGGCCGAACGGTGCAGGCAAGACCACGACCATGCGGATGTTGACCGGCTTCCTGCCGGCGACCGACGGCGATGTCGTGATCGCGGGCCACGACATCTTCCGGGAGGCCACGCCGGCGCGACGCGCGATCGGCTACCTGCCCGAGACGCCGCCGCTCTATCCGGAGATGACGCCGGCGAGCTACGTGACCTTCGTGGCGAAGATCAAGGACGTGCCGCGGGGCGAGCGCGCGGCGCGGGTCGAGCAGGCCCTCGAGCGGTGCGGCCTCCTCGAGGTGCGCGACCGGGAGATCCGCCAGCTCTCGAAGGGCTATCGCCAGCGCGTGGGCCTCGCCCAGGCGATCGTGCACGAGCCCGCGGTCCTCGTCCTCGACGAACCGACGGTCGGGCTCGACCCGATCCAGATCCGCGAGATCCGGGCGCTGATCCGGGATCTCGCCGCGACCGGGGGGCAGACGGTGCTCCTCTCGACGCACATCCTGGCGGAGGTCGAGGCGATCTGTCAGCGCGTGGTCCTGATCGATCGCGGTCGCAAGGTCCTCGATCGGCCGATCGCCGAGCTGACGGCCGACGGCGGGTCGCTGGAAGAGGTCTTCACGAGGGTGTTGACGCGCGACGTGGCGGAAGAGACCGGGGAGGCCGCCTAGCATGCATACCTTCACGATCGCGGGGCGCGAGCTCCGCGCGCTCTTCGTCTCACCGGTCGCCTACGTGGTGCTCACGCTCTGGAGCGTGATCGCCGGGACCTTCTTCCTGGCGAGCCTGATCGGCTTCCAGGAGCGGATGATCCAGCTCCAGCAGTTCCAGATGATCCAGCAGATCGAGGAGACCAACCTGAACGATCAGTTGATCGAACCCTTCATCGGCTCGATGTGGGTGATCCTGCTCTTCCTGCTCCCGGCCGTCACGATGGGCCTCGTCTCGAGCGAGAAGGCGAACGGGACCGAAGAGCTGCTGCTCACGAGCCCGATCTCGATCTGGGACATCGTCCTCGGGAAGTTCCTCGCCGGCTCGGGCTTCGTCTTCGTGATGGCGGCGATCATCGCGTTCTTCCCCTCGCTGCTCTTCGTGTACGGCGAGCCGGAGCTCGGGAAGACGGTTTCCGGTCTCGTCTGCCTGCTCCTCGTCAGCATGACCTACGTCGCCGTCGGGGTATTCGCGTCCTCGGTCACGCGCAGTCAGCTGATCGCCTTCGTGCTGACGCTCGTGCTGCTCGTGATGCTCGGGCTGATGCTGCCCTTCCTGGTCGACATCACCCTGGCCGGGAGCGGGGTGGGGCGCGACTCGGCGATCTCGCAGGTCGTGCAGTGGATCGCGACCGGGAGCCACGTCGACCGCATGCTGCGGGGGCTGGTCGACACGGCGGACCTCGCCTACTTCGCGATCGCGAGCGCGGTGTTCCTGCTGCTCTCGAAGACCGTGATCGAATCCGCGAGGTGGCGCTAGATGACGGGCGTGGCCGCACTCCTCGCCGGTCTCGGCGTCGTCGCCATCGCGTTCGGGATCCTGTCCGCGCTGTTGGCCCTCCTCCAACCCTTCACCGACCCGCTCTGGATCGCGGCGAACCTCGTCCTGGGGATCGTGCTTCTCGGCGCGGCGGTGTTCATGAGCCTCGACTCGCTCCGGGAGCGCCTCCGATCGGGCGGCGGGCGTCGCGCGGGCAAGTACGGCACGTCGGCGGTCGTCGGGACCGCGCTCGGGATCGTGATCCTGGGCTTCCTGGGCTTTCTGTCGAGTCGCTACCACCACCGCTTCGACGTGAGCGAGGCCGGCGTGCACACGCTGTCGGCTCAGACGACGGAGCTCCTGGCGTCGCTCGAGGAGGACGTCACGATGACGGGCTTCTTCAGCGAGCTGCAATCGCCGGACGCGGCGGCGCTCCTCGATCGTTATGCCTTCGCATCGGAGCGGGTCTCGATCCGCTACGTCGATCCGAACGACGATCCGCTCCTGGTCGAGGAGCTCGGTCTCGACACCGAGGCGCTCTCCCGCGGCGTGATCCACATCGCCCTCGCCTCCGGGGCGCACACGAGTCTCTCCGAGTTCAGCGCCGCGAATTTCGAGCCCGACGTGACGAACGCGCTGGTCAAGCTCGTGAAGAGCACGGGCAAGAAGGTCTACTTCCTGGTCGGCCACAACGAGCGGCCGATCGCGGGGGAGGCCGAAGGGGGAGCCTTCGCCGCGGCCGCCGAGAGCTACGGCCGGGCGGCGGCCGCGCTCACGAACGAGACCTATGCGGTCGAGTCGCTGCTGCTCACGTCCCTCGAAACCGTTCCGGACGATGCGTCCGCCGTCGTGATCGCCGGGCCGACGCGTCCCTACCTGCCTCACGAGATCGAAGCCCTCGACGCCTACGTCGCTCGAGGCGGTGGCCTCTTCGTGGCGATCGATCCCCGGGCCCAGACGAACCTCTACGAGCTCACGGCAGGCTGGGGGGTCGAGTTCGGCGACGACGCGATCATCGACCGCCAGGCCGCGCTCTTCGGTCAGGCGACCAGTCCGATCACCGACGACTACGCCCCGGCGCACCCGATCACCGAGCCCTTCGCCGAGCCCACGCTCTTCCCGATGGTTCGGAGCCTCGCGCTCGCCGAGGACGCTTCCGGGCTCGACGTGTTGATTCGGACCGGCGAGGCGTCCTGGGCGGAACGCAGTCTCGACGCATCGCGGGAGACGGGACGGGTCGAGTACGACGAGCTCGACGTGCTCGGGCCCGTGGCGATCGCGGTCGCCGGGACGCCCGGCGGCGGGGCGGCGGGCGCCCACGATCCACACGGCGGTTCGGCGCCGCCGACCTCCGGCCGCGTCGTCGTCCTCGGCGACTCGGACTTCGCGTCGAACCAATACATCGACACGCTCCGGAACAAGGACCTCTTTCTCAACGCGATCAACTGGCTGGCGGGCGAAGCGGCCGCGATCACCGTGCGCCCCAACGTTTCGCGGGCTTCGAGCTTCCAGATGTCCCAGGACGAGTTCCGGCGGATCCAGTTCCTTTCGCTCTTCGTCCTGCCGGAGGCGATCGCCGTCGTCGGGGTGCTGGCCTGGTGGTTCCGGCGCAAGGCCGGAGGCGCGGCGTGAGTCCGCGAACGACCGGAATCCTCGCGGTCGTCGCCCTCGCGCTCGGCCTCTTCGTCTGGTTCCACGAGATCGAGGGGGAGGCGGAGCGCCGGGCCGTCGCGGACGAAGCGAACAAGGTCTGGAGCGGTCTCGCCCCTGGAGACGTCGACGCGATCGAGATGACGACCCTCGACGGGGTCGAGGCTCGCTTCGAGCGCCGGGAGGGGCGCTGGTGGCTGGTCGCGCCGGTCCTGGCGCGCGCCGACGCGACCGCCCTCGATGCGATCACGAACGCGCTCACGAACCTGCCGAAGGAAGGCGACGTGTCCGGAGACCGGGATCCCGTCGACTTCGATCTGGGGATCGATCCGTCGGCGCCGGGCTCGGCGCGGCGACTCGTGCGCTTCGAGATCGCGGGCGAGACACGAGGGCTTCGCGTCGGACGGACGACGCCGGTCGGGGGGCACCGCTACGTGGCGCGCCTCGCCGACGACGCGGTCGCCTATGTCGAGAGCTTCCGGGTCAATGCCTTCGAGCGGAACCTCGCGGACCTGCGCGATCGCGACGTGTTCACCTTCGCGAGCGACGACGTCGAGCGGGTCGGGGTCGCGCCGGGCAGCGACGGACGCGAGGTCGTGCTCGCGCGCGATGCCTCGGGCGCGTGGCAGCTGGTCGCTCCTTTCGAGGCGAAGGCCGACGAGGAGGCCGTCCGCGAGCTCGTCTCGAACCTGACCCACCTGCGCGCGCGGGACTTCGTCGACGACCCCGCCGCGATCGATCCAGCGCTCCGGGCGCAGACGGCCCTCCGCCTCTCCTGGCGACTGGCCGGTGAAGCCAGCGATCGCCGGGCGCGGATCGCGGGCTCGACCGCGGAGGGGCGCCTCTTCGAGTCCACCGACGGAACCTTCTTCCTGGTCGCCGAGGAGCGATTGGGTGAGTTCGCGTCGGAGGCGGATGCGTACCGCTTCAAGCGCCTCGCCGACTTCGATCTGGCGTCGGCCCGTCGCGTCGAGCTGCATTTCATGGAGGCCGCCGCGGATCGCTCGGAGACGCTCGACGTCGTGGCCGAGCTCCGGGAAACCGGGTGGGCGAGCGGCGACAGCCCCCTCGATCCGGACCGCATGACGCGTCTGATCCGCGAGCTCTCGAGTCTCGAGGCGACGTCGATCCTGGCGGACGAGGTGGGCGAAGCCGAACTCGAAGGGCTCGGCCTCGCGCCGCCGCGCGCGCGGCTCCGGATCGAAGGCGCGGCCGATCGCGCGGAACCGCTCGAGGTGCTCGCGGACCTGCGTTTCGGTCGCTTCGACGGGACACGCGGGCTCGTCGTCCAGCGCGCGGACCTCGGCACGGTCTTCGTGCTCGAGCCCGAGCTGGCCGAGGGTCTCCCGTACTCGGCGGACCACTACCGCTTCGCGTTCGAGACCCTCGGGAGTGAGGCGGAGGAGCCGCCGCCCGAGATCGATCCGCTCGAAGGGGTGCCGGGGCCCTGACCGGTCTCAGCCCGGCCGGACGATCCGTTCGAGCAGGGCTTCGTGGATCCGCCCGTTCGAGCTCGCGACCTCCCGTCCGCTCCGGTCCGGCGGTCCGCCGACGAAGTCCGTGACGCGCCCGCCGGCTTCTTCGAGGATCAGGTAGCCGGCCGCGACGTCCCACGGATGGAGCTTGAGCTCCCAGTACGCGTCCACCCGACCGGCCGCGACGTAGCAGAGGTCGAGGGCGGCGCTCCCGTCGCGGCGGATGCCCCGGGCGCTCTTCACGACGTTGCGGAAGCTCTCGAGATTGTCGTCGTCGCTCCGGTGGACGTCGTAGGCGAAGCCTGTGGCGACGAGGGCGCGCCCCCATTCCTCCTCCCGGGAAACCGTGAGCCGGCGATCCCGCAGCCAGGCCCCATCGCCCTTCGCCGCCTCGAAGCGCTCGTCGAGCAGCGGATCGTAGACGATGCCGACCGCTCGCTCGTACTCACCGTCCGCGGTTCGGCGTTCGATCCCGATCGAGACGCAGAAGCGCGGAAAGCCGTGGGCGAAGTTCGTGGTGCCGTCGAGGGGGTCGATGATCCAGCGGAAGGGGGCGTCGCGGTCTTCGCCGTGGCCCTCCTCGGCGAGGATCGCGTCGTCGGGTCGGGCGCCTTCGATCCCCGAGACGATCAGCTGCTCGCAGGCGCGATCGACTTCGGTCACGAGGTCGATCGATGCGCTCTTCGTGTCGATCGTGAGGCCCGTCTCGTAGCGGTCACGCTGGATCGCCCCCGCGCGTTCGGCGAGATCGCGGGCGATGGCGAGGATCGGGGCGAGGGCGTCGTCGGACGCGGCGAGCGGCATACGGAGCTCCGTTCGATGGGGCGGTGAGTGCGGTGTGCCGGTCTGGCTCAGTCGGCGTCCGGGAGGCGGTAGAAGCGGCGCGCGTTGTTCGTGGTGTGCGCGGCCACGGTCTCGACGGGGACCTCGTGCACGCGGGCGAGGGTCTCGCCGACGACGGCGACCCAGGCGGGCTCGTTCCTTCGACCGCGATGGCCCTGGGGCGCCAGGAAGGGCGCGTCCGTCTCGACCATCAGGCGTTCGAGGGGAACACCCGCGGCGGTGGCGCGCAGGTCATGGCTGTTCTTGAACGTCACGATCCCGGAGAACGAGACGTAGAAGCCGTGGTCCATCGCCCGCTGCGCGAAGTCGAGGTTTCCCGAATAGCAGTGGAGGACGCCTTCGAGCGCGTCCTGACCCTCGGCGATCCAGATCTCGAGGAGCTCCTCGTAGGCGTTCGGCTCGTCCCCGCGCACGTGGATCGAGACCGGCACCCCCAGCTCCTTCGCGAGCGCGACCTGCTCGGCGAAGACCGCCCGTTGGATCTCCCGCGGCGAGTTCATGTAGTGGTAGTCGAGGCCGCATTCTCCGAGAGCGACGACGCGGGGGTGGTCGAGCCAGGCACGAATCGCCGCGCGGTTCTCGTCGTCGAGCTCCGCGGCCTCGTGGGGATGGACGCCGACCGTGGCCCAGATCCGGTCGTCGGTCTCGGCGAGGGCGATCGCCTCGGCATTGCCGGCGATGCCGTAGCCCGAGCCGATCGAGACGATCTCGTCCACGCCCCCCGCGAACGTGCGCGCGAGCACCTCCGCGCGGTCTTCGTCGAAGCGGTTCGCAGTCACGTGGCAATGGCTGTCGAGCCACATCGTTCGGATTCCTCTCGCGGGGGCGTTACGGGGTCGGAGGACACTCGCCGAGCGCCCGCGGGCGATGGATCGGCCGAGCGCCCGCAGGCGAATGATCAGCCGGTTGCGTCGCGCAGGCCGAGCAGGAGTCGTTCGGCCACCATCTGAGGATTCGCGTTGCGCTGGATCAGGTCGCGCCGGAGCTGCTGGACGCTCCGGTAGGCATCGAGGGCCCGCACGCCGGGCGTCTCGCCCCGCTCGACGCGGGCCTTCACGTCCTGGCGAAGCCACTCGGCGGACACGTCGATCAGCTCGGTGACGCCCTCCGCGGCCACGGCCCGGGCGCCGCGGTAGCCCTCCGCGAAATCGAGGACCTCGCCGATGCTCCGGCCGCGCAGACCGTCGAGCATGGACACGATCTCGAATACGTCTTCTTCGGCGTCGGGGCCGCGCAGGACGCGGTTCTCGTCGGTCGGGAAGCGGATCCGCACGCTGCGCGACCGGATCGTCGCGATGATCGCGGAGGCGCGACTGGCGACGAGGAGGACGCTCGTGTTCTCCGGCGGCTCCTCGGTCAGGCGGAGGAGGGCGTTCTGGGCCTGCGGATTCAGCCACTCGGCGCCGTCGATGATCGCCACTCGGCGCCCGCCCTCGTTCGCGCCGAGGCGGAGCGCGTTCTGAATGTCGCGGATCTGGCCGATCGTGATCCGGGTGTCGTCGGGGCCCCGCTCCACGTAGAGCAGATCGGGATGGTCGCCGAGGTGGCGGTGGGTGGGACCGCGCTTGCCCTTGCCGTCGAGGACGATCGGCTCCGTCTCGTCGTCCTGACGGGAGCGCTGGCAGGCGCTGCACTGCTCGCAGGGGCGGCCGTCGATCGGGTCCAGGCAGACGAGGGCTCGGGCGAACGCCTGGGCCAGGACTCCGGGAAGCGTGCCGGTCCCGGTCAAGAGATAGGACGAGTGGACTCGGCCGTTCTCCACCGAACGACGGAGGATTTCCGCCGGATCATTCTCCCCGTGGGCCATGCCTTCCATCGCGCCTCAGTCTAGCGGGCCCCTCTCATGCGCGTCACGGCCGTGCAGAGCCCCCCGCAACCGCAGGGCGCCCCGCGATTTTTTCGCGGGATTGCACTCAAGATGCCGCTTGCCTGCGTCGATAACGCGGGTGTCAGGCGATTTACGGAGGCACCCCAGCGATGGCAATCAGCGGATTCGGGAAAGGCAAGGAAGGCACGACGACGACCAGCACGAGCACCAGCTCGGCGCCGGCGGCCGGAGGCCTGGGCAACCTGACCGCCTTCATCGACCAGGGCTCCGAGTTCGAGGGCAAGCTGTCCTTCAAGGACACGGTCCGCATCGACGGCACCTTCAGCGGCGAGATCTCCAGCGACAACACGCTGATCGTCGGTGAGTCGGGTCAGATCCACGCGACGATCCACTCGGTCTGCGTCGTGATCAGCGGCCTCGTCGAAGGAAACATCATCGCCAGCGAGCAGATCTTCCTGCACAAGTCGGCGGTCGTGAACGGCGACCTCGAGAGCCCGATCGTGATCATGGAAGAGGGCGCCCAGCTGAACGGCAACGTGAAGATGGGCAAGGCGGCCGGGAGCGCGAGCAAGAGCCCGCCGCCCGCCGCGACGAACGACGGCGCCAAGAACGGCGACGGATCGTCGAACTAGCGAATTCAGTCGCGTCCAGAGGACGCGCGCAGTGAGCAAGGGGGGCCGGCCCCGTCTTTCGCGTACAGCACGCGGGGGGCGGGGCCACTCTCTTTCAGGGGCGCCGTGTGCCACCTGACCGGCGGCGTCGTGTGCCGCCTGACCGGCGCGGAGCGCCTGGCGTCGACGGTCAGTACGCGTCGACGGCGACCACGGTCTGGACGCCGCTGAACGCCTTCTTGAGCGGCTCCTCGATCCCGACCCTGAGCGTCGCGAGTCGGGCAGGGCACTCGATGCAGGCCCCCTGGAGTGCGATGCGCACGGTCCCGTCGCGCTCGACGGAGAGGAGCTCGACGTTCCCGCCGTCGGCCACGATCGCCGGACGAACCCGATCGAGCCAGGCCTCGACGGCCTCCCTCGCCGGCGGCGGAGTATCCCAGGCAGCGCTCATGAAGCTCCCATCGGCGCCCCGAGGACCCGGCTGGAGCCCCGACGATCGACGCGGCGGGAGAGCGGCACGACGCGTGTCCCGTCCCGGATCCAGAGGCGCCTCGGATGCGAGCCGAGCGGAGCGCTGGCAGGCGGGCGCCTAGAACGTCACCCGCTGCTGGAGGCCGCCGTCGGCGGTCCAGATCTCGAGGTCGCCTTCGCTGAGCCAGGCGATCTCGGCCGCGCCGTCTTCGTCGACGTCGACCGTCGCGACGAGGTCGAGGGCCGCGTCCGGGAGGACTGCGCCCTCCTGCCAGTCGATCGAGATGGGCGCGTCGGCCGCGCCGCCTTCGGCGAAGCCGATGACGAGGGTCCCGTTCGCCGCGCGGGTCAGGAGGTCGTCGCGTCCGTTGCCGTCGAGATCCGCGATCGCGAGGAGCGTCGTTCCGGCAGGCTGTCCGCTGTCGGCCGCGAGGCTCGGTGCGGCGAGGCTCGCGCTCGAGAGCGTCAGGCCACGATCGCCGTCGACCCAGAGGAGTTCGGCGACGCCGTCGCCGTCGAAGTCACCGTGGCCGGCGAGTCGCATGTCGGCATGCGCGCGGGCCGGCGGTTGGGTCTCGTCGTTCGCGCCGCTCACGATCCAGACGTCGCCGGTCGCCGTATCTTCCACGAGCCAGTCGCCGAAGCCGTCGCCGTCGAAGTCCGCAAGCCCGACGAAGCGCTCGGTCGCGTTCAGTCGCAGACCTTCGGCGAGCGTCGCGGGCAGGTCGGTCGCATCGAGGAAGTCCTCGCCATCGGACACGAAGAGCTGGCCAGCCGGGTCCTGCCAGACGAGCTCGCGGAGATCGTCCGCGTCGGCACGGCCCGTACCCGCGAGCGAGACGCCCGCAGCGATCTCGTGGTCGACGTGGGCCTGCAGCCAGTCCCGGGCCTCGGTCGAGAGACCGGCCTCGGGCAGGCGGGCATCGCCGCCGAGGAGCAGCGCGCGAAGCGAATGGGCGAGTCGGGTCAGCGCGTCCGCGTCCTCTTCGTCCGAGGCCTCGGTCGAGATCGTGTCGTCGACGTCCGCCGCCGGGTCGTTCGGACCCTCGCTCGAGGCGATCGGCGCTTCGTCGGCGACGGGCGCTTCCTCGGGCAGCATCGGCGCCGGTGCCGCGACGCCCTGCGGCGCGGCCTGCGCGACGACGGCCTCGGCCGAAGCCTGGAAGATCATCGGGGGCGAGGGCGGCGAGTTGTCGCTCATCTCGCCGTTCGGGCTGATCGCGACGACCGTGACCCGGACCTGGTCGCCGGGGCTGCCGACGATGTCCGCGCTCGGCGTCATGGCGATCGTGGAGAAGGAGTAGGCCGAGCCGTTGCGCGACTCGAAGACCAGATAGTTGTCGACCGGGCCTTCCGAAGGCGCCCACGCGAGCGTCGCGACGGTCTGCCCGGGCGCCAGGAAGACGGGATCGACGGCCACGACTGCGTCGGTGGGTGCGGTCGTGCCGCCCCCGCCGCCGCCTCCGCCGGTCGCGCCGCAGCCCGCGAGGACGCTCAGCGCGACCGCCAGGACCCCGAATCGCACGAGCCGGGCACACACACTCCGTCGGCTGCGTGCGGCGGCAGCGGACGTGTGATCGAGCGCCTCGGAGCGCGCGGAGTGTGAGCGACGAACGTGCACGGTCCCCCCATTCAGGCCGGCCAATTCGGATGGATCCGATGATTCAGATACGCTGATGGATCTGGAATCCGATCCGAGTGGATTCTGGGATCTGACCCGGGGGGTGTTGGTTCCGCCGGGCCGATCTCTGTTTCAGTGAGTTTCGGAGAGCGCCGGGGTTGTCGATGTGACGTTGATCACAACAACTGGGCGCATCGTCAATTTCTCGACATCGGGATGGAAAACACCCATCTCGGGCTGGGGCGTTCCTCGATTTGAGGGGGGCGGAGCCCCGGGGTAGGCTCCGCCGCTCCATGAAGATCCACCTCCTCCTCTTCGGCTCCCTGCGCGAATCCATCGGGGAATCCCGGCTCGAGGTCGACCTGCCCGACGGCTCGACCCTGGCGGACCTCCGGAGCTGGCTCGCCGAGCGGAGTGAGCTCGTCGAGAAGCTGGGCGAGCGCCTCGCCGCCAGCATCAACATGGAGGTCGCGGACCTCTCGGACGCCCTCGAGGACGGCGACGAGGTCGCGTTCCTGCCGCCGGTGGCCGGGGGCGATGGCAGCGCCCGGCGCTGCACGATCTCCGAGACCGCCCTCGACGAGGCCGAAGTCGCCGCCCGGGTCGAGGGACCGGACGCGGGCGGTGTCGTCTCGTTCGTGGGGCGCGTCCGCGATCACGCCCGTGGTCACTCGATCGAGCATCTCGAGTACGAGGCCTACCCGGCCATGGCCGAACGCGAGATGGAGAAGATCGTCGACGAGGCGGCGGAGAAGTGGCCGGGTACGCGGGTGGCCATCGCGCATCGGGTCGGCAGGCTCGAGATCGGTGATGCGGCGGTCGTGGTCGTCGCGGCCTCGGCCCACCGCGGCGAGGCGTTCGATGCGTGCCGATTCGCGATCGACACGCTCAAGGTCACGGTCCCGATCTGGAAGCGCGAGGTCGCGACGGACGGTGCCTACTGGGTCGACGATCACGCCTAGGCGAGACCCCGCCCCCTGGCGAGGGCGCCTAACATCACTTCCGGGAGTCCGTCTTGAGCGAGGAATCGGGCCACAAGCCCTCCCACCACGAGCACCACCATCGCACCGCCGCGCCGGAGAAGGTCCCGACTGCGATCGTGACCGTCAGCGATACGCGCACCCTCGATACCGACACCGGCGGCGCGCTCGTCGAGACCCTGCTCGGCGAGGCGGGGCAACCGGTCGCCGGGCGGCAGATCGTGAAGGACGAGCCGGACGCCATCGCCGCCGCCCTCGAGGCGGCGCTCGCGGACGAGGCCTGTCGCGCCGTGATCTTCACCGGCGGGACCGGCGTCGCCCCCCGCGATGTCACGCCGGACACGATCGAGCCGCATCTGGAGCGGATCGTTCCGGGATTCGGAGAGCTCTTCCGGATGCTCTCCTACGAGGACATCGGCTCGGCGGCGATTCTCTCTCGCGCCCTCGCCGGCTTGAAGGGTGGGAAGGTCGTGTTCGTGATTCCGGGCTCTCGGGGGGCGGTGCGGCTCGCGATGGAGAAGCTGATCGTGCCGGAGCTCGGACATCTGGCTGGGGAAGCCGTCAAGACGCGCTGAGGGCGGGCCAGCGCATTCGCGCGGGACGACGGTGATCAAGCCCTCCCGTGTGGGGGCCGATGAGATCGGCATGTTTCGCTTCGTCCGCCCCTCGCCGCGCCTGCGGCAACGCGCGCGCAATCCGCGCGCTGCGTTTCTCGTCCTGGCGCTCGGCGTCGCTTCGACCGCCGTCCTGGCGGCTGACCCGTCCCGCGCCGAGATTCGCGTCTGGGTCGACGATCAGGGCGTCACCCATTTCAGCGACGACCCCGAGCGGGCCCCCGACGCCGCGACCTCCGTCGAGAGCGACACCGCGATCGAGACCCTGCGCTCGGTCTGGAACGACGGTCTCGTCGGGCCGCCGATCGAGGGCGGGCGCGAGTCGAGCTTCGGCGACGATCGCGTCGCACGCTTGCTGCGCGGCGCCGTCGAAGACCTGCGTCGGGGCGAAGTCGCACGCGCGGACTCGACGCTTCGCGGTGTCGTCCGGCTGGCGCCGGAACGGCCGGAGGCCCACTGGTATCTCTCGGGACTCGCCCGCGCGCGCGGACGCTTCTCGACCGCCGAGCACCATCTGCGCCGCTTCCTCGATACGGCGGGTCCGAAGCTCGAGTCGTGGCGCGTCCGCGCGCGGCAACGCCTGGCGGCGATCGAGGACGAGCGGCGGCTCGCGGATCCCGAGGCCCTCGACGGGCCCCTCGAGCTCGAGACGATCCGCGGCGACCATTTCCGCCTGCAGCTCGATGCGCGACTCGGCGACGTCTCCCGAGACTACGCGGCCGAGGTCATGGGCTATCTCCGCGAGGCCCGGGCGGACGTCTCGCGCTCGATCGGCGTCGAGCCCCTCGAGCCGCTCGGGGTCGTGCTCTACGGCCGCGCCGCCTACGTGCGCGCCCACGCCCATCGCTTCTCGTTCCAGACGATCGGCTTCTTCGACGGTCGGATCCACGTCGCGTCGCCGGCGCATCCGACCGAGTCGCTGCGCGGTGTCCTCTTCCACGAATACACCCACGCGGTCTTCCGTGACGTGACCGGTGGCGATCGCCCCTACTGGCTGAACGAGGGACTCGCCGAGCAGATCGAGCGTGCGTCCCGTGGACGGGCCGTCTCGACGCGCAGCGAGCGCGCGGCGCTGCGCGCGAACGTCGAGATGGGGGCCTGGATTCCGCTCGCTTCGATCGCCGACAGCTTCGCCGGGCTCGACGACGACGGGGCGCGGAACGCCTACCTGCAGTCGGTCGTGACCGTGGGCTACATCCACGACAACACGAGCGTCGAGCAGCGTCGGCGTCTGCTGGAGCGGATCGGCGACGGGTTCTCCGTCGACCAGGCGCTCCACGAGGTGATGGGCGTCGACACCGCGGGCATCGACGCGGCCGTGCGAGCGGAGATCCGCCGCGAGTTCCCGGAGTGGACCCTGCCGGCGGACGTGCCCGCGAATCCCTGATCGCGTCTAGCTCGACGTCGCGGTGCGCTCGAAGCGCACGCGATCCCCGACCCGCCAGCCGCTTGCCCGGCTGTATCCCGCCGGGACCTCGAGGACCGCATCGGCGGCCTCACTCGGCCGGACGGTCGGGCCGTTGCCGCCGGGCTCGAAGGGGACGCTGTCGTGCACGTCCACGATCCGGCCGTCGCGGATCCAGACGATGTCGATCGAGAAGCGCATGCCCTTCATCCAGAACGACGGCATCACTGCACGCGGGTACGGGAAATACATGCCGGTGTCCCACGCGAGGGAATCGCGATAGCCGAGGCCGCGTTGCTGCTTCTCGGGCGTGTCGGCGACCTCGACCGCGACCTCGCTCGTCCCGATCCGGACCCAGGCCTCGGGCTCGTCCGCCGTGATGCCTTCGAGGCTCGCGGGGCACCCCGCAAGGAAGAAGGCCGCGAGGATCGCGAAGACGACGACGAAGCGATGCCGGAGAGGGGGGAGGGCGACGGTCCCGCGGCGACGAGCGGGGCTCACGAGCCGCCCCCCGGCGCGTAGTACTCGAAGTCGACCAGGTTCTCTTCCATGTAGGCACGCAGCCGCTTCACGAGCTTCGCCTCGAGCTGGCGCACGCGCTCCCGGGAGACGGCGAACTCCTCGCCGAGGTCGGCGAGCGTGCGGGGCTCCTCGGCGAGGATGCGCTCGTCGAGGATCTGACGGTCGCGGTCCTCGAGCCCCTCGGCGAACTCGGCGATCGTGTCGAGGAAGACTCTGCGGAGCTCGTTCGCTCCGACGGTGGCCTCGCTGCTGACGCCCGGCGCGGCCATGCGGTCGCCGAAGGTCATGCCGTCGCTCTCGTCGCTGCGGACCGGCGCGTCGAAGGATACGTCGGGACGCGAGAGCCGCGCCTCCATGTCGATCACGTCGTCCTCGGAGACGTCGAGCCGCTCCGCGAGCAGGCGCGGCTCGACCTCGTAGCCCTGCCGTTCGAGCTCGCGCTTCTCCTTGTTCAGGCGGAAGAAGAGCTTGCGCGAGGCACGTGTCGTCCCGAGCCGGACGCTCCGCATGTTGTCGAGGATGTACTTCAGGATATAGGCGCGAATCCAGTAGACCGCGTAGGACGAGAGCTTGACGCCCTGGTAGGGGTCGAAGCGCTGGACCGCCTCCATCAGCCCGACGTTGCCCTCCTGGATCAGGTCGAGGGTGTTCGTCCAGGCCCGCCGGTACTCCATCGAGATCTTCACGACGAGGCGGAGATTCGCGAGGACGAGCTGCTTGGCGGCGTCGACGTCGCCGTCCTCGACCCACTTGACCGCGAGCGCGTGCTCCTCCTCGCGCGAGATCGGCGCGTGGTGCCGCAGCTGGGACATGTAGGCGGTGAGGGCGCTGGCCTGGGAGACCCCGGGCGCCTTCGGATCCGCCGGGATCGGCAGGCTCGGCGTCGGGCCGTCCGAGGGATCGGAGGAGTCGGAGGTGTCGGTATCACCGTCCTCTGCGTCGACCGAAACGGCGGAGACCACGATCGTGTCCGCGTCGTCGTCGGCCTGCTCCCGCGCGAGGGCCTCGATCTCGATCGCTTCGGCCTCGATCACCGCGTCCGGACTCACGTCGGACGTCTCCGCCTCTTCGGGGTCGGCGGGCTCGATTTCGGGTTCGACGGGGCGAGGGGACATGACTTGGTTGCCGTCCACCTTAGCAGAGGGCGGAGGCCGCCCGGACGGGCGGAAGCGGGCAGGTCGGGGCGCGCGGCCCTAGCGTGCGGCCAGGGACCGGATGAACGCCACGAGATCCGCGAGGTCGTCGTCGCTCAGACCCTTGGTCGGCCCCATCATCTGGGAGCCTCCGAACACGAGGGCGCCGCGCACGATCACGTTCCGCAGATCGCGGTCGGTTCCAGTCTTGCCGTCCTTGTCGGTGTCGAGCTTGAACGTGCTCGGGTCGCTCCAGTCGCCGGGCGACTTGCCGATCTGCTCGAGGGTCAGCCCGACGGGGCCGTCGCCCCGACCCTTCGGGCCGTGGCACTTCGCGCAGTCCGCCTTCTCGTAGACGCGTTTCCCGCGTGCGGCGCTCGCCGCCGGCGCACTGCCTGCGAGCAGCATCGCGACGGAGACCACGGTGGCGAGCGTGAGCAGTCCGGTCAGACGGTTCGACATCGGCTTCACCAGGGCTTCCCTTCGCGATCGATCGGGTCGATCGGCTTTCTTCGCGTTCCGCACTGAGGGTTCGTGGAGGGGCGACCGGTTCCGCGTCGGGAGCGGCTCCCCTCGTCCTCGGTCCCCAAAATAGCGAAACGCGCGGCGACCCGAGCAGGGCACACCGCGCGCTTCGAATTCGAGGCTCGCGAGGCGGCTCCATCGCGGAGCACGCCCCTGTTCGCGCTCTACTCCTTGAGGGAGCGGATGAACGCGATCAGGTTCGCGACGTCGTCGTCCGAGAGGGTCGGGTTCGGGGCCATCAGCGGGTTGCCGCCGTAGGGCGCGGCGCCGTTCTTGATGACGTCCGCGAGGTCCGCGTCGGTCCCGACCTCACCATCCTTGTTCGTATCGAACTTGAACTCGCCGATCGTGAAGTCGCGCGGGGCCGGCTGTCCGGCGGCAGCGAGCGCCTTGCCGGTCGGGCCGTCGCCCTTGCCGCCCTCACCGTGGCAGGAAACGCAAACGCCGAAGTTCGCCTTGCCCGCGGCGGCGTCGCCGGCGAACGAAACGCCGGGAAGGACGAGGGCAGCGAGCAGGATCGCGGTCGAGAGGATTCGAGTCATGGGTTTCTCCTGTTGGATCGATCCCGGTCCTGGGCGCCGAAGCGCCGGTCGGATCCGGGTCGGACCGATCTCGTCGATCGGTGTTGAAATCGTGTGGGGCAGTGTCCGTCGGACGAGCGCTCGGCAGCGGGGGAGGCGGGGGTGGCCGAGGGCATGCTTCGCCCGGGACGTCGTGCGGCAGAGGATCGGTCCCGAAGTGGTCAGCGTCTAGGGGTGCAACGGAAGGTTGCGTTCGATTCCGCCCGTTCGGCGCGCGCACCCTGCGCGCTCGTCCTCCCAATGCGGCGTCGAACGGGTTCGACACATCGGTCGGCGAGGCGGTGCCCTCGCATGATCGGGAGAATCTCCCAGTCGTCTCCGGGTGTCTGTGGCAGGACGCCGCGTTCCTTCCGAAACGCGGAACCTACTCCGCCCGGCCGCGCACCCACTCGGTCAGCATGCGTACGCCCACGCCCGTTCCGCCCCCGATGTGGAGCGGCGTCTGCGTGTTCGTCATGCCGGAGCCCGCGATGTCGAGATGGACCCAGGGCGTGTCGCCGACGAAGCCCTGAAGGAACGCCCCGGCGGTGGAGACGCCTCCGGTCGGGCCCCCCGAGTTCTTCCAGTCCGCGACCTTCGAGCGCATCGCCTTCGTGTGCGCGTCGAGCAGCGGCATCGGCCACACCGTCTCGCCGACCACGTCGCCCGCTGCCTGCAGCTCCGCGAGCACGTCGTCGTCGTTGCCGAGACCCGCGGTCGCGTGCGGCCCGAAGGCCATCATCGCGGCGCCGGTCAGGGTGGCGATGTCGATCATCGCATCGGGCTCGTAGCGCTTCACCGCGAGATCGAGCGCGTCCGCCATCACGAGGCGGCCTTCCGCGTCGGTGTTCACGATCTCGATCGTCTGGCCCGAGGCCGACTCGATGATGTCGCTGGGGCGATAGGCGAGATGGCTCGGCATGTTCTCGGCGGCGGCGAGGATCCCGACGACGTGGATCGGGAGGTCCAGGAGGGCGATCGCCTTCATCGCGCCGAATACGGAGGCGGCCCCGGACATGTCGTGCTTCATCTCGAGCATGCCGGCGGCGGTCTTGAGCGAGAGCCCGCCGGAATCGAACGTGATGCCCTTGCCGATCATCGCGATCGTGCCCTTGCGCTTCCGGGCCGCCGTCGCGCCGTGCTCGAGCACGATCATGCGCGGCGGACGGAGGCTGCCCTGACCGACCGCGAGGATCGCGCCCATCCCGCGCTTCTCCATCTCGGCGACGTTCATGACCGAGCACTTGAGGCCGACCGCGCGGGCCATCTTGCGCGCTTCGCGGGCCAGGGTCTCGGGGTAGAGCGCGTTCGGGGGCTCGTTCGAGAGGTCTCTTGCTTCGAGCTGGCATTCGGCGATCTGGACGGCGCGCTTCGTCGCCGCCCGGAGTCCGGCGAGGCTCTTCACCTTTCTCACGGTCACGATCCGCAGTCGCTTCGTCTCGGCCTTCTTCTTCCGACCGCCGTTCTTGTAGCGGTTGAAGGTGTAGCCCCCCAGAAGGGCGCCCTCGGCGATCAGGGGAACTGCGCCCTCCGGCGCGAGTCCTGCGCCGGGGGGAAGCACGAACGCCACGCGTCCATGTCCTTCGCGAATGGCCTCGCGGCCCACGCGACCTCCGAGCTCGCGGAGCCGGGCGTCGTCGATCCCGTCGCCGTCGCCGAGCCCGAGGAAGATCACGCGAACGAGATCGCCACCCTTCGGTCCGTAGATCGCGAGCCGATCACCGAGGCCCGCTTTGTAGTCGCCGCTCGCGATCGCATCCGAGAGGCGCCCGCCCATGCGTCGATCCAACGCCGACAGGCCCTGGGGCAGGGTGGTCGGCGGTTCGCCCCGGCGCGTGATCGGGATCACCACCGTGTCGGCCTTGACCTCGCCCGCGCTGCCGGCGTCGATCTGGATTCGCATGGTCATGGGTTCGCTTCTCCCCTAATTTTCGCGGCACCGTGGTGCTCGGCTCGGTGTCCTTCGGACCTGTCTGCGGGCCATCCAGAACGGTAGCCGCTGGAGGCGGCTCCGAACGCGAAGCGTTCGGAGCGAATTCCAGGGCCACTCAGCGCAACTCACGGCAATTAGGGGGGTCTCGCCATGAGTTTCGACCTGATCGACCTGATTCTTCAGGCCGGTCTGATCGTCAAGCTCGTCCTGCTCGTTCTGTTCGTCTTCTCCCTGACCTCGCTCACGATCATCGCCGTGAAGTGGTGGGAGCTTCGCGCCGCGGATCAGGATAGCGAGGCGTTTCTGGAGGTCTATCGGAAGGAGGGCTTCGCCGAGGCCTTCGATGCCGCGCGACACCTCGACCGGAGTCCGCTGGCGGTCGTGTTCCTGACGACGGGCAGCGAACTCCAGGACGCGCGCGAGCGAAACGCCGGCGATCGTTCCCGGGACAAGCTGGTCACGCAGCTCGAGCGTTCGATCGCGTGGAACGCGACGGCCCAGGTGCGTCGACTCGAGCGCGGCATGCCCTTCCTGGCGACGACGGGCAGCGCCACGCCGTTCATCGGCCTCTTCGGGACCGTCGTCGGCATCATCGCCGCGTTCCAGTCGATCGGCGTTGCCGGTCAGGCCTCCCTCGCGGTGGTCGGCCCCGGGATCGCCGAGGCGCTCGTCGCGACCGCGGTCGGCCTGCTCGCCGCGATCCCGGCAACGATCGCCTACAACGCCTTCGGCGGTCGGATCGACGGCCTGCTCGCGATGCTCGAGCGCTTCACGAACCAGTTCGAGGAAGACGTCGGGCGGGTCGTCCAGTCGACGACGCCGCGCGCCGCCGCGCCGGTCGCGGGACAGGACTGAGGCGGACCGATGGGGGTTCAGCTGTCCAGATCCGGCGGGCGGAGGGGAAACGGCGAGATCAACGTCACGCCCTTCGTCGACGTCGTGCTCGTGTTGCTGATCATCTTCATGGTCACGGCGCCGCTCATGCTCCAGGGCATGGACGTGAACCTGCCCGAGACGTCGACCCAGCCGATCCGGATGCCCAACGCGCCGCTCGTGTTGACGGTGACGAAAGAGGGCGAGTACTCCCTCGCGCGCAAGATCATCCCGATCGACGAGCTTCAGACGAAGCTCGAGGCCGTCTTCGACGCGCGAGGCTCGAAAGAGGTCTTCCTGCGCGCGGACGAAGCGGCACCCTATGGGATCGTCGTCGAGGCGATGGCCGCGGCACGTCGCGCCGGCGCGACCCGGCTCGGGATCGTGACCGAGGAAGAGCGTTGATCCGCGCGATCGGGGTCGAGCGTTGACGGCGGACTTCGCGGCCTGGCACGACGAGCATCTGCTCGATCATCGCCGTCGACTGCGCACGGCGATGTGCGTCTCCCTGGCGATCCACGGCCTGATGTTCGCCGTCTTCGCGGCCGCCCCGCCGGCGCCGGTGGTGGACGTCCCGAAGTACGTCGCGGTCGATCTGGTCGCCGCGCTCCCGTCCCGTCCGGCGCCTGCGCGCTCCCCCGCGCCGGCGCCAGCACAGCCGAAGCCGCCGCCTGCGGCGACCCCGGCCCCGGCCCCGGCCCCGGCCCCGGCCGCGCCGCCGCCGCCGCCCGTCGCCAAGGCGCCGGTCCAGGTCCTGCCGGAGGAGACGCCCGGGAAGATCCGCAAGGCGAAGCCCGAGCCCGAGCTCTCGAAGGCCACGCCCGAACCCAAGCCGCAGGAGAGGCCCGCGAGACGTCGCCGCGGTGAGCCCGCGGAGCAGGTCTCGCTCGAGGACCTGCTGGCCGAGGAAGGGCCGGACGAGGCGACGGCGATGCTCCGTCGCGAGGACGACGCGCCCGCGGAGGACGAGGGCTCGACGGGAACCGCGGGGCCTGGAATCAAGGTCTCCCCCGAGCAGCTCGCCTGGGACCGCGAGGTGATTTCCCGGGTCTCCGATCGCTTCGTCGACCTCGCTCGCTACCGCAACCGCGGGCTCGTCGTCCGCTTCAGGATCCGGGTCGGGCCGGGCGGGGAGCTCATCGGCAAGCCCGACCTCCTCTCGACTTCCGGTGACGTCGACTTCGATCGCAGCGCCCTCTCTGCCGTCCTGATCGCGGGTCCTTTTCCGCCGCCGCTCACGCCCGAGCCGCGGATCCTCTCTCTACGCCCCGAAGCCGTCGCGCGTTAGGCGTGGCGTGCCTCGAACGTGAGGTCTGAAACGATGCAACTCCCGAAGCGATGTCTCTGCTTCTTCCTCGCCCTGTCGTGGCTCGTCGCTCCCGTCGCCTTCGCCAAGGACCTGTCGAACGAGCAGGGCCCGCTCCCGACCCTCGAGATCACGCCGGGCGGGGGGAAGTCGTTCCGGGCGGCCGTACTTCGCTTTCGCGAGGTCGGGCCGCCGGTCGGTGAGGAGCGGATCGAGTCGTTGCGCGACGAGATCGAGCGCGCGCTGAGCTTCTCGAGCGAGGTCCTGCCGCTGGCGCGGGCGGCCTATCTCGGTCCGGATCTCTCGCCCGCCGAAGAGGAGCGCGTCGACTGCGACGCGTGGAAGCAGAGCGGGGCGGACGCGTTGGTCGTCGGCGAGGTCCAGCGCGAGGCGGCGCAGCTGCGCGCGGATCTCCGGATCATCGACGTCGCCGGCTGCGTCGATCTCAAGACGGGCAAGGTCCTCGCGGATCGCAACGCGCTCGCGCCGGCCGGGCGGACGATCGCGGACGAGGTCGTGGAGGCGGTGACCGGGATCCGGGGCGTCTCCGCGACGGAGATCGCCTTCATCTCCGACCGGACCGGAGATCGCGAGGTCTACGTGATGAGCGCGGACGGCCGGGACCAGCGCCCCGCCACGGGCAGCCGGACGCTCAAGATGTTCCCCGAGTGGACGCCGGACGGACGCGCGCTCCTCTTCACGAACTACGATGGCGCCGCGCCCGGCTTCACGATCATCTCCCGTTCGCAGGAGATCGAAGCGGGCCCGATCCTGCGATCACTGCTCCGCGGGCTCCCGAAGTACCGCGGGCGATTCGATCCGAGCGGCGAGGAGCTCGCGATGGTGTCGAGCGTCGATGGCGCGGCCGAGATCTTTCGCGTCCAGCGGAAGGGGTCCGAGCCGCGGCGCCTCACGAACCACCCGGCGATCGACATCTCGCCTTCGTGGTCGCCGGATGGGCGCCAGCTCGTCTTCTGCTCCGACCGGAGCGGAGCGCCCCAGCTCTACATCATGGATCGCGACGGCGGGAACCTCCGCCGGCTGACCTACACCGGCGCGTACAACGCCTCGCCGGTCTGGTCTCCGGACGGCAAATGGATCGCCTACGAGACCCGGGTGCGCGGACAGTTCGACATCTGGCTGATCGATCCCTCGGGTCAGGTGAACTTCCCGATCGTCCAGCACGCCCGGAGCGACGAAGCCCCTTCCTGGTCCCCGGACGGCCGGAAGCTCGCCTTCTCGTCCTCCCGGCGCGGCCGTTTCGATATCTACGTCATGGACTGGAACGGCGAGAACCTCCAGCGGATGACGATGCGGGCGGGAAAGAACATCCAGCCGGACTGGGGGCCGAGAGTGCCCTGAGGCGCGCAAGGGCCGCCCGACTGGGCCGAATTCGCACGATTCCCGAGCCCGAGTGGCATCCCGATGGGGCTGCTAGACTCCGCGCCCCCCGGAACCGGGCCACCTGTCCGTACCGCGCTGGGGCGCACCGACCGAGGGGAACGAAACGGTGATGCAGATGCCGACGATGAAGCAGCTCATTTCCTTGGCCGGGGGTTCCCGGCCGGGTCGCGGACGCCTTTCGTTGGCCGGGGCGCGGCGACGCACGCTCGCGCTGGCGGTCGGCCTCTCTGTGCTCGGTCTCCTCGGCTGCGTGAGCCAGGGGGATTTCCTGCGATTGCAGGAGCGGGTCTCCGCGATGGACTCCGGCGCGCGAAACGAGCCCGACCCCTTCGCGCGGATCGCGCAGCTTTCCGCCGACGTCGATGCCCTCCGCCAGGAAGTGCGCGACCTGCAGGGGGAGCTCGAGCTCGCGCGCAAGGAAGCCGCCGATGCGCTCGAAGAGGTACGTCGCACGCGATCCGTGATCGCCGAAGGCGGTGCCACCGCGGGCGCGGCGAGTGTGACCGGCGAGGACGAGGCCGCGACGCAAGAGACCGAACAAACGTCGGCGACGGAGACCGGTCTCGATCAGGAGCTGGCCGCCTACCAGAACGCGCTCGGCGCCTGGCGCGCGGACGACTACCCGGTCTGCATCGAGCGCTTCACGGGCTTCCTGCAGGGCTGGCCCAAGTCGGGCTACGCGGACGATGCCGCCTACTGGTTGGCGGACTGCACGTACAAGAACGACGAGTTCAAGCGCGCCGTCGTGCGATTCAACGCCGTCGTCTCGGTCTACCCGGACAGCCCGAAGGCCCCGGACGCCCTCTACCGACAGGGGGAATCCCTGCTCAAGCTGGGACCGAAGTTCCACGAAGCCGCGAGGACGGTCTTCAAGAAGGTGCAGAAGGACTATCCGGATTCCGAGCGCGCCGGCGAAGCCGCACGGCAGCTCGAACGATTGGGCGCGGGCTGATCGCCCGCGGCACGAACCCCGTGCGAGGGACGCGTGAGAGCGCGTCGCAAGGCCTCGCAGAACGACACACGATGGAGCGAAGCGTTGAAGAAGCGTGACATGCAGCGATTCAAGAAGATCCTCGAGGAGCAGCGCGACGAGCTGATGGGCAACGCCCAGAAGACGCTGTCCGGGGACATCCATCTCGATCCCGACGACTTTCCGGACGAGATCGATGCCGCTTCCTCGGAGCAGAACCTCGCGTTCCAGGGGCGACTGCGCGAACGCGAACGTGGGCTGATCAGCAAGATCGAGCAGGCGCTCAAGAAGATCGAAGAGGGCGTCTACGGCGAGTGCGAGGAGTGCGGTGAGCAGATCTCGCTCAAGCGCATCCAGGCGCGCCCGGTCGCGGAGCTGTGCATCGACTGCAAGGCGGAGCAAGAGGCGCTGGAGCGGCGGAACGCCTGATGTCCGACTCGTTTCCGAGAGACGGGCTCGTCCTCGGGATCGAGAGCTCCTGCGACGAGATGGCGGCGGCGGTCCTGCGGGGTGGGCGCGAGATCGTCTCGAGTGCGGTCCACGGGCAGGAGAGCGTCCACGCGCCCTACGGCGGGGTCGTGCCCGAGCTCGCGAGTCGGGATCACGTGCGCGTGGTCTCCCGGGTCGTCGACGCGGCGCTCCGGGAAGCCTCGCTCAGGCCCGAGGAGCTCGACGGCGTCGCGGTCACCGCGGGCCCCGGGCTCGTCGGGTCGCTGCTGGTCGGTCTCTCCTTTGCCAAGGCGCTCGCCTTCGCGAACGATCTGCCCTTCGTGGGCGTGCATCATCTGGTGGGGCATCTGGTCGCTGCGGAGGTCGCGGGGCAGGGGGGTGACGCCGGCGCGGAGCTCCGCCCGCCCTACGTCGGACTCGTCGTTTCCGGCGGTCACACGGCGCTCTACCGCGTGGGGGCCGAGGGCGTGCCCGTCCTGCTCGGCGAGACCCGGGACGACGCAGCCGGCGAAGCCTTCGACAAGGTCGCGAAGCTGCTCGGGCTTCCCTATCCCGGCGGGCCGGCGATCTCGCAGGTCGCTGAGGGCGGGGATCCGACCGCCGTCGATCTTCCGCGCCCCATGGCGCGCCGCGGCGGCCTCGACTTCTCCTACAGCGGGCTCAAGACCGCCGTCTCCGTCGCGCTCGAGCGTCGCGGCGGCCTCGCGGCACTCGAAGCGCAGGACGTGGCCGACTTCGCCGCGTCCTTCGAAGCCGCGGTCGCCGAGAGCCTGGTCGCCCGGGCGGCGCGGGCGATGAAGCACGAGGAGGCGCGGCGCATCGCCGTCGTCGGCGGTGTCGCCGCGAATCGTCGACTGCGGGAAGAGATGCAGGCCGCAGGGGCGGGCGGCGGGTTCGAGGCGATCTTCCCGCCGATGGACCTCTGCACGGACAACGCCGTCATGATCGCAGCGGCGGGAACGCGACTCCTCGAACGCGGCGTCCGCGACGACCTCTCCCTCGAGGCGTTCTCACGGGTGCCGATCGGGGAAGCCCCCTGGCGCGACCCGGCGCAGGCGCCGGCGTGAACACCACGACCCTGCGCGAGATCCTCGACCGCCACGGGCTCCACCTCTCCCGCGATCTCGGCCAGAACTTCCTGACCGACGCCGACCTGGCGCTCGATCTCGCCCGCCGCGCGGGCGCGCGGGAGGGGGACTTCGTGATCGAGGTCGGGACGGGGCTCGGCGTGCTGACCCGCGCGATCGCGGGGATCGTCGATCGCGTGCGGACGGTCGAGGTCGATGCGGGGCTCGTCCGGGCGCTCGAAGCGGAGTCGCTCCTGCCCGAGAACGTCGAGCTGATCCACGCGGATGCGCGCGAGATCGACTGGCGGGCATGGGTCGCCGCGGCGGAGGGGCGCCCGGTCCGGTTGATCGCGAACCTGCCGTACTCGGTCGCGACGCCGCTCCTGCGGACCCTGCTCGATCTTCGCGACGTGCTCGCCGACTGGAGCGTGATGATCCAGGCCGAGGTGGCGGAGCGACTGGTCGCGCAGACCGGAGACCGGGCCTACGGCTCGCTGACCGTGCTCCATCGCCTGGCGACCGACGTCGACACGATCGCCCGCGTGGCCCCCGCACGATTCTTCCCGCAGCCGAAGGTCGACTCGAGCTTCGTCCGCGTCTGGCCGAGGGCGAAGAGCCCGCTCCGGGCGGGGGAGCTCGCCGCGGTCGAGCGGCTGACCCGCGCCGCCTTCGGCCAGCGCCGCAAGCGGGTGACGAACGGCCTGGCGCGGATCGCCGAGCGGGCCTTCCCCGGGCTCGAGAAGCCGGAGCGTCGGGCGGCCCTCGAAGCCCGACTCCGCGACGTCGGAATCGATCCCGGCCTCCGGCCCGAGCGGATCGAGCCGGAGGCCTGGCTGGCGCTGGCCCGCGCGTTCTCGAGGGATGAGCTGGGCCCCGTCGAGGCGGGCGAGGGGGTCGGATTCGATGCATCGGATGCGACCGATGGCTGATGGCGGCCTGCGCGACGAGGAGCTGCTGGAGGGGCTGTTGGGCCTCGCCCACGAGGCCGAGCTCGAAGTCCGGGTCCTCTCCGCCGGCGCCGCGGCCGCGGAGAACGCACCGACCCAGAGCGCAGCTGCGCGCGTAGGTGCCCGAATCTGGGTCGTTCTTGCCCCGAACGATCCGCCCCGGCATCAGGCCCGGATCCTCGCCGAGACCCTGGCGCGACACCGCTCCGAATTCCTGGAGGAACGCTTCGTGGCCCCCGCACTACGCGACTTCATCGAACGCGTTGACCCCCTGGAACGTTGATCCTAAAATCATGACCGCCGAGGGGCACCGCAGGTCGCGGGCTCCATCGATCAACCGCCCGGGCACCCGTACTTCACCGGGGCCCGCAGAGACAGGAAAGCGTTCCTCGACGTCATCCGATTTCGCTTGGATCCCCCGCGCCGCGTGCGCTGAAAGAGAGTGGGGACTGAGACGGAGGTGACGGGAAGGTACGAAGCACTGTTGCCGAGCCAGCCCTGATTTCCGATCGGCGTCCGCCGTTCGAAGGTCCGGTCCCTCGGAAGCAATGCCCCCGGAGACGGATCCGCTCTCGCGGTCGCCCCGGACCTCCCCTGACGCGCCTCCGGATGCCATCCGAGAGGCGTTTTTCGTTTCCAGAGCCAGGCCCGAGAGACTCCCTCGAAGGCCACCGGAAGCACGGGCAGACCGGGAGAGCACAGTTCGAGTCCTTTCGACCGATCGAATCTGTCCGCTCAGACCGGAGACATTCCCCCATGTCCACCGTCACCACGGCTTCGGCCACCCGCGAACACCGCGTCACCGTCCGTTCCCTCGCCAGTCGCAAGCGCAAGGCCGAGCCCTTCACGATGCTCACGGCCTACGACTTCACCTTCGCCCGCATCTTCGACGAGGCCGGGGTCGACGTCCTGCTCGTCGGCGATTCGATGGGAAACGTCGTGCAGGGCCACGACACGACGCTCCCGGTCACCCTCGATGAAGTGACCTATCACACGCGGATGGTCGCCCGCGGCGTGCGCCGCGCGATGGTGGTCGCCGACATGCCCTTCGGGTCGTTCCAGGTGGGACCGGAGGACGCGGTCCGCTCCGCGATCCAGCTCGTCAAGGACGGCGGCGCCCACGCGGTCAAGCTCGAGGGCGGTCGTGACGTGGCGGATTCGATCCGCCGGATCGTCGCCGCGCAGATCCCGGTCATGGGCCATGTCGGACTCACGCCCCAGAGCGTGAATCAGATGGGCGGCTTCCGCGTCCAGGGTCGCGGTGACGAAGGTCGCCATCAGGTGATCGAGGACGCGCTGGCCGTCCAGGATTCGGGCGCCTTCTCCGTCGTCCTGGAGGGCATTCCCGCGGACCTCGGTCGCGAGGTGACCGAGATGCTCGATATCCCGACGATCGGCATCGGCGCCGGCGTCCACTGCGACGCGCAGGTGCTGGTCATGCACGACCTGCTCGGCCTCAACGATTGGACGCCGTCCTTCGTCAAGCAGTACGGCAACCTCGGCGCGCAGGCGTCGACCGCCGCGCGCGCCTACGTCGACGAAGTCGTGAATCGCAAGTTCCCCGATGAGGAGCACTCCTACCGCTAGTCCGTGACGCGTTAGGCGAGCACCCACCGAGGAATTCCAATGAAAGTCATCACCACGCGAGACGAGCTTCAGGCGTGGTCGGATACGGAGCGGGCCGCCGGCAGGCGGGTCGGTCTCGTGCCGACGATGGGCGCGCTCCACGCGGGCCATCTCTCCCTCGTGGAGACGGCGCGTGCGCACGTCGACCAGGTCGTCGTCTCGATCTTCGTGAACCCGACGCAGTTCAATGATCCGAAGGATTTCGAGGGGTATCCGCGGGTCGTGGAAGACGATCTCGCCGCCTGTCGGGAGGCAGGGGTCGACGTCGTCTGGACGCCCCGGGTCGAGGAGCTCTATCCCGACGGCGCGCCGGTCTGGGTCGACGTCGAAGAGATCTCCGAGCCGCTCTGCGGTCAGAATCGCCCCGGGCATTTCCGGGGCGTCACGACCGTCGTGACGAAGCTCTTTCTCGCGGCACGGCCCCACGTGGCCGTCTTCGGAGAGAAGGACTGGCAACAGCTGGCGGTGATCCGGCGCATGACCGACGCCCTCGGCTTCGGGATCGAGATCCTCGGCGGGGCGACGGTTCGCGAGAGAGACGGCCTCGCGCTCTCGAGCCGCAACGTCCATCTCGGTCCGGTCGGACGAAAGCAGGCGCTCCGGATCTCCGAGAGCCTCGCGCTCGCGCAGCAGCGGATCGACGACGGAGAGCGGGGGCATTCGGCGCTTCTCGAAGCCGTGACGAAGAAGCTCGGCGAGGCGACGCAGGCCCGGATCGACTACGCGGAGTTCCGAGATCCCGCGACGCTCGAGCTCGCGGGCGACACCCTGGAAGGGCCGACGCTACTGGCGATCGCCCTTCAATTCGCTCCCGACCCGGACGGGCAGGGGGCCGACGTCCGACTGATCGACAACCGGGTCCTGGCCGTCCGTTAGGCCACGTCCCTCGAATTCCCTTCCCATGCGGCGGTCGCGAACGACCCGCCGCGCCCAGGAGAGACCCCAACCATGATGCGCCACATGCTCAAGTCCAAGATCCACCGCGCGACCGTGACCGAAGCGAACATCGAGTACGAAGGCTCCGTCACGATCGACCGGAACCTGATGGACGCCGCCGACATGGTCGAGTACGAGCGAGTCGACATCTGGAACTGCACGAACGGCAATCGCCTCACGACCTACGTGATCGAGGGGGAGCGCGGTGAGGGCCAGATCTGCATCAACGGTGCGGCTGCGCACCTGATGAAGCCCGGCGATCACGTGATCATCGCGAGCTGGGCCGACGTTCCGGACAGCGAAGTCCCGAGCTACGACGCGAAGCGCGTCTTCGTGGACCACCAGAACGTGATCCGGGACCTGGAGCACGACTCCGGCGTGCGTCCGGGCGGACCCGTCGAAGGGCGATAGCGCAGCAGCCGGATTTCCGACGGAATCCGCTACTTTGCCGCCCCCATGGCGCCGGCGAAGAAAAAGAAGAAGCAGGCCGAGAAGGTCGATCCCGACGGCAAGACGGTCGTCGCGACGAATCGGCGTGGCCGGTTCGACTACGAGATCGTGGACACCTGGGAGGCCGGGATCCAGCTCTGGGGTCCCGAGGTCAAGAGCCTCCGCGACGGTCGGGCGAACCTCGGCGACGCCTTCGCCACGATCCATCGTGGCGAGGCCTGGCTCGAGAAGATGCACATCTCGCCCTACGAGCCTGCGACCCGAGCGAATCCCACCGACCCGCAACGCCGACGCAAGTTGCTGCTCCATCGCCACGAAATCGATCGGATGGACAGCCGGGTGACCGAGAAGGGATTCACCCTCATTCCACTCTCGGTGTATTTCCGCCGAGGGCGCGCGAAGGTGGAGCTCGCTCTTGCGCGTGGCAAGCAGCGCCACGACAAGAGAGAGTCGATCAAGCGACGTGAGGGAGATCGCGAAGCGCGGCGCGCGATGCGCCGACACTCGCGGTAGCGCCGCACACGAAGGGGGCGGCGGTCAGCCTTCGGGGTCGGACATGCTCTTCGCGAAATGGGCCGTAGCGCTCGGGATCGTCTATGTCGTCGCCGGCGTGGGAACGAGCTTCCTGTCCGCGGAGACGGCCGATCTCCATACGACCGACGCACGCGGCGGCGGGCTGCAGACCTCGGTCTGGGTCGTCGACGTGACCGGCGACCTCTGGATTCGCGCGACCGATCCCGAGGCGCTCTGGTACGCGCGATTGCGGGCGAACCCCGACGTCCAGCTGGTTCGGGACGGGCGCCGCGTCCCGTGTCGCGCGCTGATCGTCGACGGATTCGACGACCAGGTCGACGAAGCGATGCGTGAGAAGTACGGCCGGGCCGACGAGCTGATCGCGTGGGTTCGCGACCCGAGTGAGTTCGTCGCCATCCGTCTGGATCCCGTGCGCGCCGCCGATCGCTGGAGCGAGCACTACCCGTAGGCTCCCAGGCCCGACTGGGGGGAATCCTCCAGAGATTCCGCTCCGGCTGCATCTTTTCTGCGCGTCTTTTGCGTCGGTTTTGCCTCCGATCGGCCGATACGAACGGAGTGCCGGCGTGCGCGCGTGGACCGCTCCGCGAACGCCCCGGCGGAGGCGATCCAGGCGCGATGGCGACGCAGGGGACGAGAGGGGCCGACGGGCCCGGCAACAAGGTGATCGCGACGACGCTGCTCGAGGCGCTCGCGGTCCGCGGGCGGAGCGTCGCGGCGGAACGCGGCCTGCGCGCCCTCGCGGATACGGGCACGGATCTCGCCGCGGCGTCCACCTGGCTCAGCGAAGGCGCGATCGACTCGCTCTTCGCCGCAGCGGAAGTGGAGTCCGGGCTGGCTCGCGCGATCGGGCACCGACTCGTCGCGCCGGACGCGACCGGGCTCAAGCTCTACGGCCTCGGGCTCGCGACGCCCGAGAAGGCCTATCGGCGGGTCCAGTCGTTGCTTCCGCGGGAGGCCGCCGCTGGCCGCTGGCACGTAGAGGGCATCGAGGGCCGCAGCGCGACCCTGACCTATCGGGTGGAGGGCGGGGCCGGTCGGACGGCCGAGGCGCTCTGCGCGATGCGCCGCGGGATGCTCGAGGCGATCCCCGGGCTCTACGGACTCCTGCCGGCCGGTGTGGACGTAGAGGCGAGCATCGCTCGTGGGGACGAGACCTGTCGCTACGTCGTTCGTTGGCAGGCGAGTCGCCGGACGGGCGCGCTCGCGGGATTGGTGGCGGGTCTAGGGATCGCGGCGGGGACCGTGTGCGCGGGGCTCTTCTTCGGCGGCTTTCCGCTCTCGCCGGGCGCGGGGCTCGCAGTCCTCGGCGTGATCGCGGGGGGCGCGGTGCTGACGGGCGTGGCCCTCGGCTCCGCGATCGATCTCCGCCGCCAGCTGGAAGCGGTCGCGGGTGCTCGGCGCGGTCATCTCGCGCTCTTCGATCAGGTGGACGACGCGCTGGCCGCCAAGCTCGACGCCCTCGCGCGTGCCGATGCGAAGCTCGATGCGGAGCCGGCCCCGAGTCCGGTCCGTTCGAGCGGCTCGATGGACGCTTCTCGATCCGAAGATGCCGAACGCGCGCTTCGTCACGCCGCCCACGAGATCCATGCGGCGGCGGGAGACCTCGAGTGCTTCTTCGAGGTCTACGACGCCGATCGTGGACGCGCGAACGAGATCAGCGACGAACGGGGGCGCGTTCGCGACATCCGCGAGTGGGCGGCGCGAATCGCGGAGAAGAGCGAAGTCGCGGAATGGAAGACGACCGTCGACGTCGCACGCCTCGTCGAGCGGGCCGTCGCCACGGCCCGCCCCGGGCTCGCCGGTCGCGCGCGAATCCGCGTAGACGCCGCGCCCGACCTGGCGCCGCTCCGCTGCGAGCCCGTCCAACTCGAATACGTCGTCGCGCAGCTGGTGAAGAACGCCGTCGAGGCGAGCGTCGAACTCAGCGACGAGCCCGACGTCGTGATCGGATTGCGTGAGACGTCGGGTGGTCTCGAACTCTCGGTCGAGGATCGGGGCATCGGGATCGAGTCGACGGAAGTCGACGAGGTCTTCGATCCCTTCTTCGGAGAGCGACCGGCCGGGGCCGGAGGCCTCGGGCTGACGGTCTGCCTGCGAATCGTCGAGCGCCACGGCGGTGCCCTGCAGATCGAGAATCAAGCGAGGGCCGGGACGCGTGTGACCGTCGTCCTGCCGCGCGAAGGACCGGACGGGTCCGAGGAGGAATCGACATGACGAAGCGACGCATCGACGCGTACTTCCGCCCGCTCCGGGTGGTCCTGCTCGCCGCCGTCGGACTGGGTCTCGGTTGTGCGACGGGCGGAAACGACGAAGCCGGGGAGATCCCGGCCCATCCGTTCCCGCGCTGGGTGTCGCACCTCGAGACGGGTGAGACGGGAATCGACGAAGTCGCCTCGGTCTTCGGCAATCCGGGCGAGATCCAGCAGTCCGTCCGTGGCGGCCTGCGCTGGCGATACGCCTACGCCGAGGTGCACTGGGCGGCGGACGATCCGAGTCGTCCGGCGGTCGCCGCCGATGGTCGTCCGATCGAGGTGGAGGAGACCTGGGTCGACCGAACCGTCGACGGGATCGCTGCGACCGGGCGTTTCCTGGACGGCCTCCTGTTCTATCCCGCGCGACAGCCCCGGGGACCCAGGACGCGGACGATGGACGCGACGATCCACGAGCTCGAGCTGAGCTTCACCGTCGACGGCGTCCTCGATCACTACCGCTACATGCCGCGGCGCGACCGGATTCGCGTCCCCGTCGACTGAGACGTGGACCGTAGTCTGCACCCGGCACGCATCGTGCGATGTCGGTCTGCATGTCGTCTACGCCCTTCCTGCGCCGCCCACCTCACTGCCCCAACCCCGACTGTGATTTCCATGCAAATCCAGCCGGTTGGCGATTTCAGAAGAAGGGCTTCTACGA
>JANSYR010000020.1 GCA_024742285.1 bacterium
GTGCCGCACTCGCCGAGGGTGGACGAGCTCTAGGACACGGGTACCAGCGGTCGAGTCATCTCTCCTCGAGTTCCAGCCGAAGGGAATCGGAGGACGCTGCCGCGATTTCGGCTCGTCGCCATCAGACTAGGGCTTTGGTTGGCATCAGCGCTCGCGCAGCAGTTCGTGCCGACGCTCGAACTCCGACGCCGACGCGTTGGGTACCGAGATACCGCGGCAGTCGGGAATCAGCAGGAGAGCCCTTCGGGCGCCGGCTCATCAGCAATGAGCTGCTCGGGCGTTTTCTCTGGGGTCCTCGCTCGTCGACGGAGTCATCTAAGAGCGTCCAAACCAAGGCACTAGAGGCTCTGGTTGGACCCGTAGCGTGGTCCGACGCACTTCAGCGGGCATTCCACTCGCAGATCAACGCCTCGATCTAGGGGCGCCGCGGGCTTCGAATCTGAGGGTCGGGGGTGCAAATTTCGTCGCGAAGCCCGAGCCACGAGCGGCTGCGGGAGCCTCACGTGCCAGTAGCGGTGGACGTCCTCGGCAGCCTGCACGATGGGGCGGAATCTCGGCACGCCGATCAACGATCGCTGGCACGGCTCACCCATCGGCGAGATTCACCCGAGAGTGCGGAGGACGAGCAGCTCATCCGACATGAGCTGCTCCGTCCAGGAATCGCGCGGCACGCGCGGGTAGGCCACACGCGCCAGCCAGCCCACCTCAATCCTTCGGCAACCCCAATATCCGCTCGGCAATAATGTTCCGCTGGATGTTCGGCGTCCCACCCCCGATCACGACCTCGGGCCAGTTGAGCGAGTACTTCGCCCAGGCGCCGCCGTCGACGGCGTCGTCCCCGCCCATCAGGGTCGAGGAGGAGCCGAGGATCTCGAGCGCGAGCTCGCCGAGACCGATCTCGAGGTCAGCCCGGTGGAGCTTGTTGATCGAGGTCTCGGAGCCGAGCGGCTCGCCCTTCAGCTGCTTGGTCAGGAAGCGCATGCCGTTCAGGCGCATCGCCTCGATCTTCGTTTCCGCCTGGGCGATCCGGCGACGGATCCCGGGGTCTTCGCTCATGGCGCGACCGCCGCGGATCGTGTTGCGCGCGAGTTCCTTGACCTCTTCGATCTTGCGGATCAGGCCGTGAACCTCGGCGATCGACGAGCGCTCGCTCGCGAGCGCCGAGATCGTGACCTGCCAGCCCTGCCCCTCGTCGCCGAGTCGGTTCTCGACGGGGACGCGGACGTTGTCGAAGAAGACCTCGGCGAACATGGCGCCGCCGCTCATGTTCTTGATCGGCCGGACCTCGATTCCGGGCGTGTCCATCTCGACCAGGAGACAGGTGATCCCGTCGTGCTTCGACTCGACCTCGGTCTCGGTTCGGACGAGCAGGATCATCATCTTCGACCACATGGCGATCGAGGTCCAGATCTTCTGGCCGTTGACGACGTACTCGTCGCCGTCGCGCTCGCACTTGCACTTGAGGCTCGCCAGGTCCGACCCGGAATCCGGCTCGGAATAGCCGGTGCACCACTGGTACTTCCCGTCCAGGATGTCGGGGATGTACTTCTGCTTCTGCTCTTCGGTTCCGTACTGGATGATCGAGGGACCGACCCACGCGAGACCCATGAAGCAGGAGCCGAGGGCGGGCGCCTTCCGCTTCGCCATCTCGTCCTTGAGGATCACCTGCTCCATGATTCCGCCGCCGCCGCCGCCGACTTCCTGGGGCCAAGAGAACCCGACCCAGCGGCGTTCGCGGATCGCTTTCGTCCACTTCGCCTGGAACTCGGGCGTGCGCTCGGTTCCTTCCGGCAGGTGCTCGTCGAGGAAGGACACGACTTCCTTGCGGAAGGCCTCTTCTTCTTCGGAAAGCTGGAAATCCATGGCTAGAGGTCTCCGAGGAGCGCGACGCGCTCGTAGTGATGGTCCGCGTCACCGAACATGGGCCGAACCCACTTGGCGCGCTTGAGATAGAGCTGGATGTCGTATTCCCAGGTGTATCCGACGCCGCCGTGCAGCTGGACGCCCATGATCCCGGCCTGCGGGAACGCATCGGCGCAGTACGCCTTGGCCCGAGACACGGCGACGCGTGCGTCGTCGGCGTCCTGGTCGAGCGCCCAGATCGCGTAGTAGACGAGGGACCGGAACGACTCGACGTCGACGTAGATGTCGGCGAGCGGATGCTTCACGCCCTGGAACTTGCCGATCTGCTCGTCGAACTGGACGCGCTCCTTCGCGAACTCGGTCGTGATCTCGAGCGCCGCTTCGGCCGCGCCGACCGCTTCCGCCGTCACGAGCGCCGCACCGAGATCGAGCAGCCACTGGATCGCGGGCCAGGCCGCGCCCTGCTCGCCCAGCACGCAGTCGGTTCCGACCCGCGCGTCTTCGAGGGTGAGGCTGCCGATCCGCTTCGTGAGATCCATCGCGTCGTAGTCGACGGCCGTGGCGCCCGCGGTCCCCTTCTCGACGACGACGAGCGAGAGCGACTGGGCGTCGGACCCGGACCGGACCGCCACGACGCTGAGATCCGCAGCGGCCGCGTCGGTCACGTAGCGCTTCTCGCCCGACAGGATCAGCTCGTCCCCGTCCGGCTTGGCGAGCGTCTCGACGCCTTCCGCCCCGAGCGTGTCGCTCCGCTCCATGAACGCGAAGGTCCCGACCTTCGAGCCATCGGCCAGGCCCGGGATCCAGCGCGCCTGTTGCTCCTCGGAGCCGAAGCGCTCGATCGCCTTGGCCGCGAGGACCGTTGAGATCAGCGGCGACGGAAAGAGCGAGCGACCGGTCTCTTCGAGGACCACGAGCAGCGTCTCGAGGTCGAGCCCGACGCCGCCGTGAGCCTCGGGCATGTTGAGGCCGACCCAACCGAGCTCGGCCATCCGAGCCCAGAGCGCAGGATCGGTTCCGGGGCCGCCTTCGGCCTCCACGATCTCACGCACGCGTTCGAGGGGCGCGTTCTGGTCCAGGAATTTCCGGACCTCGGCGCGGAGAAGCTCCTGCTCCTCGGTGAATCCGAAGTTCATTGGGGGGTCTCCAGGGGTGGAAGAGCAGAGTCCGTTCCGAATCGCGGAAACCTGAGGTCCGCTCGACGCTCTTTGAGAGAGCGCCCGGCCTCTCTCCCGGAGACGCAAGTCACGCGCATCTCAGCGGCAACTCCGCGATATTCGTATCGATCTACCCACGTTTTAGTGGATCCCTCGGCGCGTGCGCCGGCGGGTCGGCGCGAACCATAGAGGAAGCCATCCCATGCGGCGACACCCCCGAATCCCTGCTCTGATCGCGAGCCTGTCAGCGTGCGCCGCGCTCGCCCTCCCCTCGACCGCAGTCGCCGACGTCTCGATCGAAGCCCAGGGCCGCTTCACCCGAACCGGCCCGAAGCAGGTCCAGTCTGAGTTCAACGGCCGCCCGATCGATGGCGCCGCCGTGGAGCGCCCGTCCGGTCGGACGCTGACCGCGCGTGGCCGAAGACTGCACGCCCAGCCGACGCAGCGCGTCTCGGTTGGGATCATCGGCTGCCCGGGGTGTACCGAGGCGCTCGAAGCGGTTGGGGGGGTTGTGGTGGATGGGCGTAGGATGAAGGCCCGCCGCCCCCGATAGACCGCGTCCGCGCCCTCGCTCCCCGAGGGATTCGAAGCCAAGGCCTAACTTGCTGATTGAAACCCACCTGAACTTGTTCCGTGGAGATACTGGGCCGTGACGCTTGCGCGCTCGAACCAATGTGGCGTTCAAGCGGAGCAGACGGGGAGCCCATCATGCCGACGCTCGGATTCGATGACTTTGAAATCGACTTGGATCTATTCACGCTCACAAGGGGCGGCGTGCAGCTGGAGATCGGAGCGAGGCCGCTAAATGCCCTCATCTATCTGATCGAGAACCGACACCGAATAGTGAATCGAGAGACGCTTCGCGAACGAATCTGGAAGGGCGCTGAAGTCAGCGCATCGACGATTCCAACCTGCATCATGTCGATTCGGCAGGTGTTGACAGACGACCCCAAGAACCCCCGGTACATAACGTCTCACCGAACGCGCGGCTACCGCTTCATTGGCGCAGTTCGTGGCATAGGCCTAGCCACGGTCGCGGACACACGCGCCCAGCTTGAACGAATTCCGTTTGTGGGTCGAGAAGCTGAGATGAGTCGACTTCACGCAGCTTGGCGCAAGGTGCGAGTATCCGGGATCGGACGACTAGTGCTGGTGTCCGCCGAGGCTGGCATGGGCAAGTCTCGCCTACTCGAGGAATTCAGCGCCACGGCCTCGGTCGAAACACCAACGTATTCGACACGAGCCGCGCCCTCGGAAGGTGCCCTCCCCTTCCTACCGTGGGCGAACCTCCTCCGAAAAGCGGTCGCTGATTCAAGCTCGGGGTCAGACGTCGAGCGTTTCGCGCGAGCGCTAGGGGACGACATTCCCGAACTCGGCCTGCGACCATCAGAAGACGCCGGTGCTGATCGTACGCGACGCGTGAACTCGTTCAGACGATGGACCTCTGCGATCTGCGCGCTCAGCGAGAGGGGGCCCGCTGTACTTCTTATCGACGACATTCATCGACTCGACCACGACTCTCTTCTGCTGCTGTACTGGATCGCAGACGAACTAGACAGAACCCCACTATTCGTCATCGCGACGACACGCCCCAGGCCCGCATCGCAGGCGACGTCAGATCTAATCGCCGACATCGCAGACCTGCAGCTTTGCTCCCAACTCTCAGTGAGCCCACTAGAGCCCCCCGACGTCGAGACGCTGCTCGACCCTCTTGGGGACGATATCCCCTCAGTCGCGAAGAGCCTCGTTGCCCAGACCAACGGCAACGCGTTCTACGTTACGCACCTAATCCGAAGCCTCTCGGCCCTGTCTTCATCGAGCAACCGAGGATTCAGCTTGGATGGACTCCCACTACACGCTCGTGAGATCGTCGCAAGGCAACTATCGGACCTACCACGCCTCACGCGCACGGCCTTAGAAGCGGCATCAGTGCTCGGGGATCGTTTCGGCCCGGAGGCACTCTGCAAGACGGCCGGCTTCGACCTCGCAGATGCGCTCGACTATCTGCAGCCGGCAGTCGATGCATGGATACTCAGAGAACAGAGTGGGACGTTCATGTTCAATCACTCGATCCTCAGGGAATCCCTGTACAGGACGTTTCCGCCGCTCGATCGTCGGCGAGCGCACCTACGATATGCCGAACATCTGAAGGGCGCACCTAGCTCCAATCCCATAGCTGCGGAAGTTGCCCACCATCTCACACAGGCCTTGCCGGTCGGTGATGCAGCAGAAGCAATGGAGGCCACGCTTCAAGCTGCCGCACAAGCATCACAGCGCCATGCGTACTCGGAGTCGAAGCGCCTCCTTGAACAAGCAGTCGAGATCCACGACCGCAATCACCTTCCCCAAGAGCCTCGGGAACGCGTCGGCCTACTCATCGAGCTCGCCCAGGCGACTCTCTATTGTGGCGACCGCGAGTCGGCGCGCGCAATCCTGCTCGACGCCGCGGACATCGCTCGATCGGCAGGCGATTCCAAGGCTATCGCCACTTGCGCGCTTTCTCTCGCACCCGATTTCTTAACGATCGAGTTCGGCGTCCAGGACACGGCACTTATTCGACTCATCGAGGAATCTCTCGAATGCCTCGACCCAGACGACGAGGAGACCCGCGCGCTGCTTCAGGCTCGCCTTTCACTTGCAACCCAATGGAGCCAGGCCCCTCCGGCAAGAGACGAGCTGGCCGCTTCTGCTCTCTCGGCCGCAAGGAAGACCGGATCCAGGCACGCAGAGATTGGCGCACTTGCGGCCCTAGCGGAGACGCTAAATGGCCCCAGTAACGCCAGTAGACGATTACGGACCTGTAACGAACTGGAGAAGCTGTCGATCGACGTCGGCGACATCCCATCAACGCTCCTGTGCCATACGCGAAAGATCGCCGCCCTTTTGGAGATCGGCGACATCTCGAGTATCCGAACTGAGAACGCACTTCACAGAGAACTCGCATCACGGTACCAGCTTCCCCAGTACGGATGGCTTTCGATCGCTATCGACAGCATGCTGTCAGCGCTCGCTGGCGACCTTAGGCAGGCGGAATTGCTGGCAAGCGAGTATGTGCTGGTGGCGAAGAACAACCACGACATGAATGTCTTTCTGACATTCGCCGGGCAACGCGCATCATGGCAGCTTGAGCGAGACCAACCAGAACTTATCGTCCCGGTTGTCCGGTCTCTTTCCGCCGCGCAGCCGACAGTCATGTTCTGGAAGGCCCTGTTGATCTGGTCGCTGGCACTCTCCGGAAGCGGCGCAGAAGCTCACGGACAGCTAGAAGCCTTCGACAGCGAGTGCATGCGCAGACTGTCCTCAGAGCCAGGTGGCGGATTGGGAATCGCGGTGCTCGGGGAAGCGGCTGCAACGTGTGGGTCGCCACAGGTCCGATCGCGGCTAATCGACCACCTCGAGCCACTCTCGGAGCATTCTGCTTCCGCGGGATACGGCGTCACCTACTTCGGCTCGTTCGCGCGATACCTGGGTGCTCTTCTACGGGAACAGCAAGACTTCCGTCGTGCTCGCATGTACCTCCAGAATGCAGTGACGGAGGAAAGGGAGCGATACGCGCCGTCGTGGCACATGTACGCGCTTGCAGAGCTACTCAAGAACGAGATCGCCGCTGGCGCCGATTTCTCTGAGCTGGCCGAGCAGGCTCGCGCGGTTCTATGCGAGTACGATCGGCTCGCCCTGCCGCGTGCGAAACGACTTCTCGGTACAGCACTACAGATTGCAGCCTAGTCGAGCACTAGATCGGCGCGTACGGAATACGAAGCTCGAAGCGCGCGCCACCGAGGGCAGATTCGGTGACGAGGAGGTCTCCGCCGTGCTCTCGCGCAACGCGACGTGAGACGGATAACCCCAGCCCCGTTCCCGTGCCAGCAGCCTTGTCAGTTGCAAATGGCTCGAAGAGTCGATCTTGCATCTCGGGCGACACCCCGGATCCGTTGTCGTCCACGCATACAGTCACATAGTCGCCGACCGGTCGCAGCGCCAAGCTGATACAACCAGTGTCGTCTGCAACCGCGTCCCCCGCGTTCTTCAGCAGATTCAAGACGACCTGCGAGATTGCCGAGCGATCCGCGTTCACGGCCGGCAGCTCTTCAGATACCAACAACTTGAGAGAGACTCCACGCTCGCGGAACGCCGGAAGAACAAGAGCAGCGGTCGACTCTACACAGTCTCGAAGGTCCGTCCTTTCAACTTCCCCGCGACCAGGAGAGGCGAAGTCGCGCAAATCGCCCACCAAAGACTGTGTTCGCTCAAGCCCTTCAAGAACGATCTCGCCGAGTTCCACAATCACGTCCGTGGTCGCGGACAGGTCTACTTCGTCAAGACCGTCACCGGGCGTGCCTCCGTCGGCCGCGAGGTGTCGCTTGGTCGCCTCCGCAAGCTGCGTCGCAAGATCTTCGATTTCGCGACGCATCGTCCTGACCGCGTTTATCGCGAAGTTCACAGGGTTGTTTACTTCGTGCGCGATTCCGGCAGCCAACTCGCCAACCGCCGCAAGTCGCTCCGCTTCGACCAGCTGAGCTTCGGCCGCCTTCAAATCATCGAGCGTAGACTGCAGCTGGTCGTTCCGCTCCTCAAGCGCAACCTGAAGAGTCCGCACCTTTACGAGCCCCCGCACACGAGCCAGAAGCTCTTTCGGATGGAAGGGTTTGGTCACATAGTCGTCGGCCCCGAGTTCGAGACCGCGGATCTTCATCTCGTTCTCCGCCTTCGACGACACCAGCATCACGGGCACGCGGGAGATTTCGTCGTCCGACTTGATGGCCTCACAGAGCTCGGTGCCAGACATCTCCGGCATCATGATGTCCGTAACGACCAGGCTTGGTGACAGCTGCTTCGCGAGCTCGAACGCCTCGGCGCCGTTTCGGGCAAGCGAAACTGAGAACTCTTTCGACAGTAGGAAGTGAAGCAACTCTCTCATATCGGAGTTGTCGTCAGCAACGACGATCCTGGGACGGCTCCGGTCAGCGTGGGAATCCAAGACCGGATCGCTCCCAACCAGTCCCTCCCGCGAGGCCCACCTGTCGATTGTCCGCGCGGCGTCTAGAGCGATTCCGCCCGCCTCGAAGACACCTTCTCCCGCGGCTGCCGACGGAGGCGAAGCAGCATCCCTATCGTCGTCCACAAGGACCTGTTCCTCGATCTCGTCAGGCTCGCCGTAAGGAATGGTAAAACTCATCCGCGTGCCAAACCCGACACCTGCACTCTCCGCCCAGATCTGCCCCTCATGAAGCTCAACGAGCTCTCGTGCAAGCGCTAGTCCGATTCCTGTCCCTTCATGTTCTCGTGTTGCTGACCCGTCGACCTGGGCAAACCGATCAAAGACCCGATCAACGTCCTCAGCTGCAAGTCCGATTCCTGAGTCTCGACAATGGAAAACCACTCCTTCCTCATCCGGGTCAGGTCCGATCTCGACGACCACCTCACCCCCCGAAGGCGTGAACTTGAGCGCATTTCCAACAAGATTGACGACAACCTTCTCGAGCGCGTCAACGTCGACACAGGCGAGTGCCGGGCTGCCCGAAGACTGCAATGAGAGATCGACCCCTTTGCTCTCGGCCATTGGCCTAGCGCCTTCGACTATCGGTTCGACGATACTCCGGAGGTCGAGTTCACGACGGACAACGGAGAAGCGATCGCTCTCTAGCTTGGCCAGATCAAGCAGATTGTTGATCAGCTTCAACAAGCGCTGACCATTGACGTGCATGGTCTGAAGCGTGCGATCCGCAGTTGCCGAGAACTCGCCATGATCGCCGGCAAGCATCGACTCGAGCGGAGCGAGCATGAGCGTCAGCGGAGTACGGAGTTCATGATGAACGTTCGCGGAGAATCGGTCTTTCGCTTCGTCGAGGGAGGCAAGCTCGTCCCGAGCGGCCTCGATCTCCTTCCGCTGCTCGAACGTGACCACTCGAGTCTTTGAAAGGTAGTTGCAGCTGAACGCACTCTCGAGAGCGCCGGAGAGAATGAAGATCATTTGGATCACGAAAGCGCGCTGATCGAAAGCTGCAGGGGAGAGTGCTGTGGCAGCAACGAATCCCGAGACACAGAAGGTCGAGACGCCAACAGACCCGCGCACCGTGATCGGTTGAAGGACTGGCATGCCAACCAGCACGAAGATCAAACCCGCGAAGTATAGGGAGTCTGCGCGATCGACCGCGTAGACCATCCCAAGGATCTCCGCGGCGACTGCGCCGCAGACGGCAAGCTGGCAGAAGTTCGGGGAAGCGAATCGCCACTTCAGCAGGACGCCGACGACGAATACGTCGACCACGAACCTCAAGATAAAGAAGAAGGCGAAGTGATCCCGGAACGCCCAGTAGTCGAGGCCAACCCAAGCAACTTGACAGGTCAGGATGAAGGCGCACGTGCCCTTGAGCTGCTCGACAGCCGCGTCGTGCCCTTCAGCTCTCCAGTAGGCGTCATGCCTGTCTGCCCAACTGCGCTCAGCGTGATCCATGCCGCCATCCTCATCGGCATGAAAGCAACGGCTCCTAAGTGCGGGTGCCTTTACCTACGAATCTTAGGAGCGCCGGCAATGCCACAACATCAAACACGAAGCAGAGAGCCATTACGACTGCCGTGAGCACGCCCAGGGTCTTAGTAAAGACGAAGCTCGAGAAACCCAAGACAGCGAAACCAACACCTACCGCGATTGTGGTAGTGAGAAGCGCGGGGAGCGCTGACAGCGCGGCCGCCATCGGGTCGAGAGACTTTCGGGCAGCAGAGGCGACGTGGATCGTGTCGTCGACCGCGATGCCCAAGGCCAGGTTCACAACGAGAACAACGCCTGCGTCTAGCGGCAGCCCGATAAGAGCGATCGCGCCGAATGCAATTGCCAACGGGGCGAGATTTGCTGCAAGAGCCGCCGCAGCTATCGGAAGAGAACGAAAGATCGCAAGAAGCACCAACGATATCGAAAGAACTGCCAGACCTGCCCCTCTGAGCTGACCGCTTACCACCTGTTCCTCTGCTCTCGCGAACTCGAACATCACTCCGGTCGCTCGAGCGCCGTAGTCGTCGGGGCCGTTCTCGTCCCACCAGTTCTCTGCGCGCTCCGCCAACCCAAGGAGGTTCCCGGAGCCGTTGTCGCCGACGCGCACCCTGATGTTCGCGCGGGTTCGATCTGCGCTGATCAGGTCCTCGATCTGCTCCTCGCTCTCAAGCAGAAGCAGGTATTGCTCGACTTGCCCCCGACGTTCAATAGATGACGCGCCAGGCGAGTAGACTTCGTGAACCTGGCTGAGCGGATCGGCAATCGATACAACCTTCCCAACGCTGTGCTCAGACGAAAGAAATTCCGCGAGCGCACCAATCGACGAAATCACCTGAGGTTCTGTGACGGAACGGCCCTCAGGCGCTTCAATTACGACATTGATCGGCGATATCCCAGACAGTCGACTCCCGATCTCGTCATAGTCATCCCTAACGTTCGTGCCGCGCGGAAACCACTTAGTCACGTCAGTCTCTAGATTCAGCCTCGGAAGGGCAAGAGAGACGAGTGCGGCGGTCCCAAAGAGGAGAAGCAAGGCGACACCGGCGCGCGCGTTGGCCGCTCGAACGAAGTTCGCCGTTGCGAGGATCACTCTTTCGGCGACTGGGTGTGACGCCAGAATGAGCGGCCACGACGACAGAACCGCGACCGGCAGAGTCAACGCCGCTGCTGTGATGCCCAGAGTTCCTATTGCGCCGAGAACCCCGACATCTCTGAGTGCTTCAATATCTGTCGTCGATATTGCCAGAAAGCCTATCGCCGTCGTCACCCCAGAGAGCGCGACCGGCAGCGCGATCGCTCTTGCTTGAGCGCGGCGGTCTTCAGCCACGGCCGAGCGAGCCATCGCGAAAACCACATGGGACGCATAGGCGCACCCCAAGGCCAGCAGCACCGATGGGAGAATCATTGTCGAAAGACTTAGCGGGATCGAGAGAACGCTCATCGAGGCCAAGAGAACCGAACACCCCGCTACTCCAACGGCCATCGGAAGCAGCGCAAGTCGAGCGCTCCCAAAGACCACCGAGAACACGAGGAAGATTACGACCACGGTCGCGGCGCTGAAGCTGCTGACCTCCCTCGCTGTCCGAATGTTGATCTCCGTTCGAAAAATCGGCACTCCCGAAACGAAGACCTCTCCGCCGGCCTCCGTTGCGACGGATCGAACCTCGAGCACTATCGACTCAAATGTTCGATCGGGCTCCGCGTCGAGATAAACGTTGATCGCAGCCGTTCTAGCGTCGTCGGAGATCAAGGATCGCGGCGCAATACGATCGAGTTCGACCTCGGCTCGAAGTCTCGCAACCTCTGATTCGGAACTGGGGAGGCCCTTCTCAAGCGCCGCGTCCAACAGCAGCTCACCGCCGTCGCCGGACCGAATGAGCGGGACGGAGGCAAGGCTATCTACTCGGCGTACCCCGGCGATCTCCTGGAGACGCTCCGTCATCACCTCCACTCGCGTCAGCAGGTCTCGCGAAAATGGCTCGGCCGTAGAAATCGCTACAACTAAGAGCTCGTCGCCCCCGAAGTAGTCGAGGCTCTCCTTGTAGAAGTGCCAGGGCTCTCCTTCACGGTCGAGAATCGCGTCGGTAGACGTATCCACAGAAACGCGAGTCCCTAGCACTCCGCACGCCACGACGACCCCTAGCCAGAGCAGCAACCAAGCACGCGGAGAAGCGAATGCTGATGAGACTGCAAGACTGGGGAGTTCAGAACGATTGCTGCTGGTCACAAAGTAGCTGGGCCTCGCACTACTCTTCGGATCGTCTCGCTACTGCGAGCCACGCCTGTGCGGGTTCCCCGAAGACCGGGACGACCTCGAGAACATCTAGTCCAGCGGCAACTAGTATCCGCGAAAGCTCCACGTCATCCCAGAATTGGAACACACCTTGCTCCTCGAGGTCCAGAAGCCTTCCCGCGTCATTGATGAAGGTGCCAAGTGCTCTCGCAGCGGCAGCCTCTCCTTCTTCGCCGAAGGCACTAAGTGCTCGTCCTTCCCGCAGCTCCAGGACTCCGTCGACGCAGATTCGGGAAGTGTCCGCGTCCTTCCGAAGCGCGGATACCGCGAGGAGGCCGCCGACGCGCAGCAGCCGCCTCGCCCCGTCAAGCAACCGAATCGGATCTCGCACGTAGTTTATTACGAGAGACAACAACACGCGGTCAGCTACGCAGTCCCTTAGAGGTAGGCCGACGTCGCCCTCCGCCGGGCTCAGATCCGCCGAGATCCAGCTGCGACGATTGGCCGGCGATTCGGGGCGCCGAGACCTCGATCTCTTGAGCGCGTCTCGGACAAAATCGACCTCAATGATCTTCGGAATGGCTTCTGGCGGTCCAGATTCGTCTAGGTAGCGAGCAAAAGATCCGATCCCACTTCCGAGATCGACAACTGTGTGCTCGCTTCGAATCTCCAGCGCGTCTGCCTGTCGACCCATCAGATCTCGGAAAGATCGAGTCTCGATCACGAGCTCCATACCTAGCGTCCCGTCGCGACCCACCAGATAGTCACGCCAGAATCCGCGCACAGCTTCAGAGCTGGCCTCGAACTCCCTAAGTCTCCCGCGCTCGTTCCGTTGTCGTGCGCGCATTTCACGGTAGTCGGTACGACCTTCTACACTGGGAGCCCGGCCAGAGGAGAACCGAAATACCTCAGAGGCGACCCACTGAAATATCATCGCCGCTTCCTTGCTAGAACGAAGCTGATGACCCGTCTCGGCTACGACATGCCTACGATTCGAGGAATCGCCGAAGGAAAGCACATCGTCCACCCGGCGACGGTCCATCCATGCGTCGTGGCGCCCGGAGATCCAAGTCGTCGGCACCGAGACTCTCGCGAAATCTCGCCGAGAGTCTTCAAGAAAGGCGATTCGCTCCTCTAGTGCGTGCGAAGCCGTCCGATCAATATCTAGTAGCAAGCCCTGAACGTCTTGTACCCCGAACGACACTCCAGCTTCGGCACCGCCCAGGTAGTCGACGCCCCCGGAAATCACTCGAATCAATGACTGAGGATCCGTTGCGCCAACGACGCTTACCCAGCCGTCGAAAGCGTTGGTCTCGTCGTCTGCGAGAGCTCTTCTGGCCTCGACGGAGGCGACACTGAAGCTGACAACGAAGACTTTCGTGGCCCCTTGCTCGCGTCGAATGTACGAAGCGGCGCCGGCAAGGTCGACAGCCCCCTGAGAGAAGGTGTAGTTCAAGTTCCCCAGATGGGGCTCGGCACATTCAGGGTCGTTGTGTGACTCCCCACGTTTCCGAACTCCGTCGAAACGCAACACTCGCAGCGGTAGTCCCTCAGCCTCGAACTGAGCGACAAGCGCCCGCGCGAGGGGTAAGAGCGTTTCCTTCGTCTTACCCCAAGCGGACGGAATCACGACAGCAGGACATTGGGTTGGGCAGTTGGCTGTCTCGTCTAGAAGCCCCACCACCGGTTCGCCTTGGGCGTTTAGGAAGCCAACCACGCATGGGACAGCAGGAACTGAGCTTGTCCGCTCCGCTGAATAGCCTCGCCTGAGGTCGCCAAAGACCTCGTCGAAGTCTTCCGCGTTCGGCGCGACTGAGGGACGTCTGGGATACACAGCGAGACCGACGCGACAGCGTCTGGAACCGATCCGCGAATCGTCCACGCTGCAAACGGTCGCAAACGGTCTGATCTCCGATCTCTCCTCGACGACCACGAACTCGTCGCCGACACCGGTGGACTGGCCCTCGTCGAGTTCAACGCCAAGTCCGCCGCCCGACTCGTCGACCACCCGAGCCTCAAGCGCACCGGCACCGGACTCGCCGGGGCGAACGAGTCGAATCCTCCTCCAACCTGGCGCGTCTCGTCGGATTCGGTCTCGCCGCTCAGAGCGATAAACGACGCGAGGGGTAGAGGCTAACACCGTGACGTCTCCGCTACGTCCAGAGTCATCCGCCGCGACCATCAAAGAGAAGAAGTGCGGAACGTGACGTACGTACCCCGAGAGAAACAGCGCCTCGCCGATTTTCCCGAAGTTCCGGCACCGGACGCGAAGCTGCGAGTCGTCGACGGACTCGATAACCGCTTCTTCTCGCTCCACTGCCCGATTCGTCCCCCGCGATAGCAGGGTTCCTTGGTCGCGGAGAGACAGGAGAATACTTCGGATCTCTTGGGGGTCCGTGATGGCAACGGGGTGGAGCCGATCGAACACCTCCGGCGCCAGCACCTCGGCGACCGGCGAACTCATCGAGATTCGAGGCGCCGCGTACGATGCAACGGGGACCAGACGAACTGCTCCCAGTAGGATTCACAGATCTCGACCCAAGTGCGGATCTCTTCCTGGCGGATGAACTCGCGGACATTCACCATTAGCCAACTGTGGACAGCCTGCGAGTCGCGACAGCTCTTGCAATCGCCGGAGGTGCAGCAGAAGGCGACGCTCTCAGTATCCGCCGCGAAGGCATTGAAACCCGGCAGAACGGGCTTCCCGTTCTTTAGTCGGTCAGCGTGGTCGGGATGTGAAACGCTGATGCTCGGGCACTCGTCGTAGCCAAACATTCCCCATTCGGTGCGACCCGTAATCAATGCGCGCGAGTAGTACGGATGAGAGAGAACGGTGTCGGGATACTTCTGAGTTACGCGCAAGACCTCGTCAAGAAGACGAGTCTCGATATCGCGGCTTGAGTCGCTGGGACCTGAAGAGCCGTAGTCCGAGTAGTAGTTGAAGGACACGACGTTTCCATTGTCCGCGATACGAGAGATTGTCTCGTCGATTAGATCGGGCCTGTGAACGTCGAGCGCGTAGATAAAGGTTGCGCGGGAGTCGCCGCGATAGTTGGCTAGCGCGGTGTCGAACAACCCCTCGAACCGTTTTCCGTTCGGCGCGATAGCCCTCAAGCGATCGTCTTCGCCGACGCCGGAAAAAAGCGTCAGTGCGATAGCGACGTTCTCGAATCCGTCGCGAGGAAGCGGCCGAAGCCCGTTCGTGGAGATCGTCACGAACTCCATCGCGTCCTGGAAGGCTTCGACCCGCTCCGGATGTAACGTTGGCTCGCCGCCGATAAGCAACGCGGCCGTCACGCCGTCCGTAGCCTGCTCCTTAGCGAACAACCTCCACCGCTCTAGGCTCGGTGGCTCAGAAGTCCGTCGATCAAAATCCTTGGCGAAGAACCAGCAGCCATCGCACCGGATGTTACAAGCGTTGGTCAGATGGTATTCCGAACTCCGGACCTGGGCGCTTATCTGCCGCACGGTGTCGAAGCGCGAGCGAAGCCCAGGTTCATCGAGAAGATCGGCGAGCCGCTTCCTTCGCGGTCGTGCACTTGCTCCGGGTCGCACCAAGAATCTCCATGAAGGTCGGCCGCCAACAGCCTGAAATCCACAACGCAATTGCTCAACGGAAAAACCACATTGTAGATAGGATTTAACCCTAACCACAACGTCGTTCTAGCATACCCGAAACCAAGAATTCGGATAATTCAGAGCGATCGAAGGGATTAACCCACGGGATAACTGAAAGGTGCGGGCCTAGGGGCCGGTGCCCTCGATGGCCCCCTCATCTCCGCGGAGAAGATGTCATCCGCCCAGCTAGATCCCCGCCACAGCCCCGATCCCCATCACGCTTCCAACGATCGCGATGAGGTAGAGCACGGTGCCGACCAGCGGGTCGCGCTCGCCGCCACCCAGGTCGACCAGGAGCGAGCGAACGTGGTGCGCGCCCTTCCAGAGCGGCAGCACGAGAAGCGCGGCGAGCAGGAGCTGCGCGACCGGGATTCCCAGGAGGCTCGCGGTGAAGAGCTCCTGCGCGCGGACGTAGTTGAGGTTCATGGGATCCACGATTCCCAGGGGCATCAGGATTCCGATGACCAGGATCCAGCCCGTCATGAGCATGGTTCCGATCATGATCCCCTGGCCGAACATGAACCAGATGATGGGCTCGAGCTTGAGAAGAAGAGTGCGCATTAGAGGACGACTCCCGTGGAAGCGAGCGAGGAGGTAACGAGGCGCATCAGAAGATCACTCCGGCGAGGGCGAGGGAAACGACGAGGGTCAGGCCGATCCAGAGGACGTAGAGGCCCGCGTGGATCACCGGGCCCGGCGGCGGCTTCGCGGGGCCGATCGCCGGGGGCTGGGCCTTCGGGAAGAGTCGGAAGAACCGCACCGCCACGAAGATCACGCTGGCGAGCGCGACGACATGGAAGAGGATGTAGATCGGGTTCTCCAGCGCCTTCATCTGGGCCTGCCAGGCGATCGGACCGGCGCCGAGCTGGCCGACGATCTTGATCGCGAGGAAGCCGACGAGGAAGTAGATGATTCCCGTGGCGTCGAAGAGCAGGTAGGTCCGGATCCGCGGCGCACTCCACCAGGTGGAGGGCATCTGGGGCGGCGCGGTTCGGGTTCGACCCGGCTTCGGCGGGGCCATCGCTTCGGGGTGGGCAGGTCCAGCCATCGTTGGATCCTCTCTCTCTCTCGAATCTCTCGTGGGCAGCGCGGCGCTCGCGCGGCGCGCTCCGGAGTCTTCTAGTCGGCGGCGTGCGGGGCGCGGGGGAGGACGAGGCCCTTGGCCCAGTCGATCACCGCTCCGAACTTCGCCTGGTTCACGGCCGCGGCCGGGTCGACGCCCTTCGGGCAGACCTCGGAGCACTCGTTGGCGTAGGAGCAGCTGAACACCGTTCCCTCGCCGCGGAAGATCTCGTGCCGCTCTTCGGTTCCCTCGTCACGGGTGTCGAGGTTGTACCGGTGGCCCAGGGCGATCGCTGCCGGCCCGAGGAACTCGGGCTCGTTCGCGACGACCGGGCAGGCCGCATAACAGAGCATGCAGTTGATGCACATGCTGAACTGCTTGAAGCGACCGAGCTCCTCAGCGGACTGGGAGTAGGTCCCCTTCTCGTTGAAGTTCTCCATGTCCTCGGCGCGTTCCTTCACGCGCTTGATCCACGGCTTCACGCTCTCGAACTTGTGCATGAACCCGTCGAGCTCGACGACGAGGTCGCGGACGACGGGGAAGTTCGCGAGGGGCTCGATCTCGACGCGATCACCGTACTCGTCGAGCGCGGTCTTGCACGTCAGCTTCGGCTCGCCGTTGACCATCATCCCGCAGGAGCCGCAGACCGCCATTCGGCAGGACCAGCGGTGGGACACGGTCGAATCGAGCTCGTCCTTGATGAAGTTGACGGCGTCGAGAACCTTCCAGCTCGGATCGCAGGGAACCTGGTACTCCTGCGTGTAAGGCGCTTCGTCCTTGTCCGGATCGAACCGGGAGATCACGATCGTCTTTTCGGTCGTCGACATCAGTACTTCCGCTCCTCGGGCACCCACTTGCCGAGCACCACGTCCTTCTTGCCGAGCCGCGGCCCGGCGGCGTCGTGGTACGCCATCGTGTGATAGAGATATTCGTCGTCGTTGCGGGTCGTGAAGTCCTTGCAGGTATGCGCCCCGCGACTTTCCTTGCGGTGGGCCGCGGAGACGGCGAGCGTCTCGGCCACCTCGACCATGTTCGCGAGCTCGAGGGCCGTGATCAGCTCGGTGTTGAACACCTTGCTGTCGTCCTCGAGTCGCAGGTCGGCGACCCGGCTGCGCAGCTGCGCGACCGCCCCGACCCCGTGCTGCATCGAGTCCTGCTCGCGGTACACGCCGCAGGCCGACTCCATGATGTTGTTGAGCTCTCGTCGGATCGCCGAGATCTTCTCGCCGCCCTTCTTGCGGCCACGGAGATCGTCGACGCGGGCGGCTTCCTCTTCGGCCTGCGCCGTGAGGGCCGCCTCGTTCCCGTCGCCCGAGCCCTTGGAGAAGTCCATGGCGTGGCGCGCCGCAGCGGCACCGAAGACCAGGCACTCCGTGAGCGAGTTCGAGCCGAGCCGGTTGGCGCCGTTGATCGACACGCAGGCCGTCTCGCCCGCCGCGTAGAGGCCGGGGAGCTCGGTCGCGCCGTTGATGTCCGTATCCACGCCACCCATCATGTAGTGGACGACCGGGCGGATCGGAATCGGTTCGTGGACCGGGTCGACGCCGACGTAGGTCTTCGCCAGCAGGCGGACGAAGGGCAGCCGGGAGTCGATCTTGTCCTCGCCGAGGTGGGTCAGGTCGAGCTGGACGTACTCGCCGTACGGGCCCTTGAACCCGCGTCCCGCCTCGATCTCCTGGACGATCGCGCGCGAGATCATGTCGCGCGGTCCGAGCTCGGCCTTGTTGCCGACGCCGTAGTCGTACTCGACCAGGAAGCGCTCGCCCTTGTTGTTGCGAAGGAAGCCACCCTCGCCGCGCGTCGCTTCCGTGATCAGGATGCCCGTGCCGGGGAGACCGGTCGGGTGGTACTGGACGAACTCCATGTCCTTGAGCGGGACGCCGGCGCGGTAGGCCAGGGCCATGCCGTCGCCGGTCTTGATCGTGCCGTTCGTCGTGAACGGGAAGATCTTGCCGCCGCCACCGGTCGTCAGGATCACGCCCCGACCCAGGATCGTGTGGTACTCGCCCGTGCGGATGTCGAGGGCCGCGACGCCGCGGCAGACGCCGTCGTCGATCAGCAGCTTCGAGACGAAGTACTCGTCGTAGCGGACGATGTTCTTGAAGCGCATCGAGTGCTGGAACAGCGTGTGGAGCATGTGGAAGCCGATCTTGTCGGCGGCGTACCACGTGCGCTTCGTCGTCATCCCACCGAACGCGCGGGTCGCGACGGTGCCATCGTCGTTCCTGGAAAAGGGGCAGCCCCAGTTCTCGAGGAGCGCGAGCTCCTTCGGCGCTTCCTCGACGAAGAACTGGATCGAGTCCTGGTCCCCGAGGAAGTCCGAGCCCTTGACCGTGTCGTAGCCGTGGAGCTCGAGGTTGTCGTCGTCTCGGGCGACGGCCGCCGCGCCGCCTTCGGCGGACACGGTGTGACTTCGCATCGGATAGACCTTCGACACGAGGGCGATCGAGGCGTCGGGATGATTCTCGGCGGCTTCGATCGCCGCGCGCAGACCCGCGCCACCACCGCCGACGATGACGATGTCATGTCGGGAAACGTCCATGGGTGAGACCTCTTGAGAGTGAGGTTGAGCCGAAATAGGAAGGCCGGAAGCACCCGCCACGAAACGGGAGGCGTCGGCAGCGACTCGGAAATCGGGTCGCAGTAGCGGACCGGGACGGTGTCGGAGACCCCCGTCACACACTCGCCCCCGGGTTTTAACTTATAGAGAGGGCACTGGAAAGATGATCGAACGATCAACCCGCTCGGGATTTCCGGGGACTCGGGTGTAGACCCGATCCCCCCGCAGGGTTCAGCCCGAGACCGGGGCCGGGCGGAGCAACTTCGGCTCCTGCTGCGTGAGGCAATGCACCGCGCCCAACCCTAGAACGAGGTTTTGAGCAGGGATCGGAACGACGGGACGATCGAGCCCCAGCCCTTCGAGCACGGCGATCGCCTCGGCGTCGGTCGGCTGGCCGAACACGGGCACCAGCAGCCCGGCATTCGCGAAGTAGAAGTTGGCGTAGCTCGCCGGCGCCCGACCGTGGGGCCCCTCGAAGGCCGCCGGCATCGGCAGCTCGACGATCTCGAGCCCCCTCCCCCGCGCGTCCGTCATGCCCGCCAGCCGCGCCCGGTTCCGGGCCAGGGTCCGGTGGTTCGGGTCGGCGGGATCGGGCTCGACGACGGTCACGACGCGTCCGGGCGCGACGAATCGGGTCAGATCGTCGATGTGGCCGTCCGTGTCGTCCCCCTCGACGCCGTCCTCGAGCCAGAGGACCCGCTCGGCGCCGAACCGCTCCGCGAACATCGCCTCGAGCGCGGCGCGCGAACGGTCGACGCCCGGCCGGGCGCGATTGGGGTTCAGGAGACACGACTCGGTCGTCAGGATCGTCCCCTCTCCGTCCCCCTCGACCGAGCCGCCCTCGAGCACGAGATCGACGGGCTCGTGACGGATCCGCGTGACCCGCGCCATCCGGGCGGCGACGGCCGCGTCGTGGTCCCACGGCGGGTACTTCCCGCCCCACGCGTCGTACTCGAAATCGAGCAGGACCCGCTCCTCGCGCCCGTCCCGCCCCTGCTCGACCACGACGATCCCGCCGTGGTCCCGGATCCAGGCGTCGTCGGTCGGGATCCCGCGGAATCGGACGTCCGAGAGATCCGCGATCCCGGCGCCCGAGAGGCGCCCGCGGACGTGGTCCGCCTGCTCGGGACTCGCCACGTTGATCTCGACGGCCTCGCCCGGAAGGATCGCGCGGACCATCTCGCAGAACGCGTCCTCGACCGCCTCGAGCAGCCCGGTCCCCGGCCAGGTCTCCCGGCTGTGGGGCCAGGAGAGCCAGGTCGCGCGATGGGGCGCCCACTCGGCGGGCCAACGGCGCTTCGGCGGATCGAGCATCGCCGCTGGATACGGCAGCGACCGCGTGCTGACAAGCGGCGAGCGGCTCTGTGGGCGAGTTCACGGTCGTCCCGGTCGCGATCGAAGAAGATGCCGATTCGACACTCGCCCTTCGTGCACCGCGCCAATGGACCCGCCCGATCCCAGAGGATTGGTTCTGGAGCCGCCCAGCGCGGCGCACGATACTCACTCGAGCCCGAGGGAGAGCTCATGCCCCGATCGATCCGACCCCTCTTCGACGAACGCCTCTACGTGACCAACGCGGGCACCGAGACCTATCTCGTCTTCCAGCAAGGCTTCGATCTCCCGGAGTTCTGCGGATTCGTCGTCTACGAAGACGAACCCGCCACCCAGCGGCTCGCCCGGGAACACCTCGAGCCGATCTTCGAGAGCGCGGCCAGGAGCGGCTGCGGGCTGCTGCTCGACATCCTCTCGTGGCGGGCCCAACCCGACTTCCTCGCCCTGCTCGGGCGCCCGGCGGAGGACCTCGGCCGGTTGAACGCCCAGCTCGTCGAGTCCACCCGCTCGATCGTGCAGGCCTGGCGGAAGCGCAGCGGCGTCTCGGAGGACGACATGCCGATCCTGCTCTGCGCGGACGTCGGTCCTCGCGGAGACGGCTACCGGATCGAGGGGGACGAGGTCTCACCCGAGCAGGCACAGGCCTACCACACGCCCCAGATCACGGCGCTGGCGGCTGCGGGGGTCGACCTCATGAGTGCGCTCACCATGACGAGTGGCGCGGAGTCGATCGGCATGACGCGCGCCGCCGCCGAGGCCGGCCTGCCGATCATCGTCTCTCCGACCGTCGAAACCGACGGACGTCTGCCGGACGGCTGGAGCCTGGGCGACTTCATCGAGCGCGTCGACCGGGAGACCGACTCGGCGCCGCTCTTCTACATGGTGAACTGCGCCCACCCGAGCCACCTGCGACCGACCCTCGATGCGGCGCAGGACGCCGGAGCACCCTGGCTCGAGCGATTCAAGGGATTCCGCGCCAACGCGTCGAGCAAGAGCCATGCGGAGCTCGACGAGAGCACGACCCTCGACCGCGGCGAGCCGGAAGCGCTCGCGAGAGAGCTCGCCGAGATGAAGCGGCGCTTCGACCTCCGCGTCGTCGGAGGCTGCTGCGGCACCGACCACGAACACATGGATCTCGTCGCACGGATGACGCCGGCAGACTGACCGGACTTCCGAGCTCGCTCTCAGTCTCGCTCCGTCGAGCCGGAGGGGGCCCTGGCGACCCGCTCATCCGGCGTCGGCGCGACCCGGGGCGGATCATCCACGAAGCGCTTCCCGATCGCCTCATAGGCGTCGATCCGGCGATCACGAAGGAAGGGCCAGTCACGGCGCGTCCGCTCGACCTTGCCGAGATCGCACTCGACCACCAGCACCGCTTCGTCGTCGTCCGGCGCCGTCGCCAGCACGCGACCGAAGGGATCGACGACGAACGACGAGCCCCAGAAGCGGATCCCGTCGCCCGGCGCGCCTTCGAGCGTCTCGTGGCCGACCCGGTTCACCGCCACGACGAAGAGCCCGTTCGCGATCGCGTGCGCGCGTTGGATCGTCGTCCAGGCGTCGCGCTGGGCGCCGTCGATCTCGTCGCCTTCGTCGAACTGCCAGCCGATCGCGGTCGGGTAGAAGAGCATCTCGGCTCCGGCGAGCGCCGTCGCGCGCGCCGCCTCCGGAAACCACTGATCCCAGCATACGAGCACGCCTAACATCCCCGCCTCGGTCGCGTGGACCTGGAAGCCCAGATCGCCCGGCGTGAAGTAGAACTTCTCGTAGTAGAGCGGATCGTCGGGGATGTGCATCTTGCGGTAGCGGCCGGCGAGACGGCCCGCCGCGTCGAGGACCACGGCCGTGTTGTGGTAGATCCCGGCGGTTCGCCGTTCGAAGAGCGAGCCGACGATCGAGACCCCGAGGTCCGAGGCCTGCTTGGCGAGGGCCTCGGTCGTCGGCCCGGGGATCGGCTCCGCCCAGTCGAAGCGTTCCGGATCCTCGCTCTGGCAGAGGTAGGGCGTGCGGAAGAGCTCGGGGAGGCAGACCACGTCCGCGCCCTCGCGAGCGGCATCGGCGATCGCGTCCTGGGCGTGACGGAGATTGCGCGCGTGGTCGGGCTCGCAGCGCATCTGCACGACGCCCACCCGGCGGCTCGGGGCCCGGTCCTGTGGCTTCACGGCCTCCATCGGCGCTTGGATAAGCCACGCCCCGTGCCCGCGCAAGCACGTCGATCGGTGCGCTGGATCACAGGTCGCAGGGGCCTTCCACCCTCGTGACCGGAACTGTCATGCGCTGCCGCCACTCTCTTGCCGTACCCCCCGAAGACCGGAGTCCCCCAGCATGAGAAAGCGCGCAGACCAGCCCACCGATCAGGCCGAGTTCACCTTCTCCTCCGACTTCCGACGCCCGCGTGGCGTCCCAGCGTCCCCGCCGCCCGCGCGACAGCGAGCCGAGCGACGCTCGCCGCCGCCGCGCTCACGCCCGCTCTCGCCCTCTCTCTCTTCCTCCCGCCCGCCCGAGTTCGCGCACGAAATCTCGTCCGAGCTCCCGCGGACGCCCCGCCGGCGGCGCGGCGTCGCGCCGGCGAGTCGGCGCCTCGCGATCAGCCCCGAGGCCTTCGGCGGCTCCGAAAGCGACGCCTGGAGCTACGGCGGCGCCGTCGAGGTCGCGGTCGCGATCCTCGCGACGATGGCCTTCGGTCTCGGTTGGGCGGCGTACGAGCTCGACTTCGAGCTGCCGAGCGCCGCCCCGTCTGCCCAGTCGAGCGCGACGACCGTCGCGGGCGACTACGCTCTCATCGCCCCGACGACGCCCTTCGGCCTCGCGGGCGCCGAGGAAGCGGAGTGGACGACGACGAACGGGGACGCGCGGGGATTCACGCCGACCGACGACTCGTCGGCGCGATGATCGACGAAGCGCTCGAGAGGGCCTTCGAGCCCCCCTCCGACGAGGGCATCACGACGGCCACGGGCGAGCGGCGGGTCATCCTGATCGACGGGTTCAACGTCCTCCACGCGGTGCTCGATGAGAGCGAACGCGAGACCGGGTGGTGGCGCCGGACCCAACGGGAGCGGCTCCTGCGGCTCGCCGCCGGATGGCCGATTGCGACGGACGAGCTCTGGGTCGCCTTCGACGGTGCGCGCCCCGCCTGGGCCCAGTGGGCGGAGCCCTTCGTCCAGCTGGAGTCCCGCCCTCCGCGGGCGGCAGGCGGGCGACCGACGGGCCCCCTGGTCCACAGCGTCTACGTCGAGAGCGCGGACGACTGGATCGTCCGTCGGGCGCGGCGCTCCGCGGTGCCGGATCGAACCGTCGTCGTGACCCGCGACCGTCAGGTCGCCGGCCGGTGCCGGAGCGCGGGATGTGTCGTGTGGGCGCCGCAGGCGCTGCTGGCGGAGTGCCGCGACGCGGGGGATCCGATTCGGGGCACGCTCTGACCCGAAAGCGCCGCGAGCCAGCCACCCGCGTGCGCAGCAGGCGCCGGCGAGTCGGGCCGGCGTGGCAGCGAGCTCCAGCGGCGTCCGGACGGCGGACGCGCGGGCCGCGCGAGTCGAGTCCTCGATCCGCCACGGCGCCGCCCGAGCGCTCTTTCCTGCTCGCCGCCTGTGGGGCGAAGGCGGCGCGGCGCTCGACCCCGTCGTCGGGGTCGAGCGCCGCGCGAAGAACCTTCGGAGCCCCGACTACTTGCCGTAGACCTGGGCGCAGATCCTCGAAACGATGATGTAGCTCTCGATTCGGTTGTCGACGATCTCCACCTCGCGGATCCCGGCGCTCTGGGCGGCCTTCACGACCGACATGTCGCCGAAGGGGCCGATCAGGTTGAAGAGGAGCCACCAGGCGCAGGACTCCCCCTCCTTGAAGTTCGACGTCATGTCGACCTCGTTGATGTCGCTGATGTTCGCATGGGGCGTGATCGTCGAGATGCAGCCCGACGTCGCGAGCGATACGGCCAGCAGAATCACAACTATCGTCTTGTTCACGAAACTCTCCTCCTTGGTTCGCGCACGGACCTAGCCTGCGCACGCCGGATGGTACTGCGATCTGAAGGACCGCAAGGGCCGAACGCCTCGCAACCCTCGGATCCTGGTCACCCACCACGGAGCAGGACCGTGCGTGGAGGCCCCGGCAAGGGGGGTGTGATCACACCCGATCCGACGCGTCAGGACTCAGCGGCCAACGGAGAACAGCACTTCGCCGGCGCCGTCGAGCGTGCCGAACTGCGGCGTCTGGCGTCCATTGGACGCACCCGCCACGCGAGGTCGCACGAACTGACCGATCTCGCTCGCGGACACGTATCCGTCCGCGTTCGCGTCGGCTGCACCGCCGATCGCCTCGAGCAGGTAGGTCGTGAAGAGACCGCGTCCGCCGACCTCGATCGCCTGCTCGCCCTCACCGCCCGCCGTCATCATCTGAACGGCGCGGCGCGACGTCGCCTCCTCGAGGTAGTCGCCGCCGAGCGTCTTGACCGCGATTCCGCGCGTGAGGCCGAGGCCCGAGTAGCAGGAGTCCATCGCGTAGTAGAGATGCTTCGCCGGGATGCGCCGCGAGAGGTCCTGGATCTTCTCCATCGAGATCGCCGTCGAGAAGGCGTCGCCCGTGGTCGCGTCGACGGGAACGATATAGCCACGACGGTCTCCGCTCGCGAGCGTCTCGGTCTGCCCGTGACCGGCGAAGTAGATCAGCACCAGGGACTCCGGATCCGACTTCATGACGAGCTCGGTCCCGAGCAGCTTGAGCATGCGGCGACGGGTGGCATCGCCGTCGAACACCTCGATCACTTCATCGAAGCCGAGGGCCCGAAGCCGGTCGGCCACGCGTTGCGCGTCTCGCCGTCCGCCCTCGAGCGGCGGCCAGCTGGCGTAGTCGTCGATCCCGATCACGACGGCGATCTTGCGGCTGTATCCGCCCCGGTAGCGAGGCGCAGTCGGGCGAGCGCGAGAGGCGCGCGGATCGGCGGAAGCGTACCGGCCGTCGGGCGCGTCCTCGCGCTCGAGCGTCATCGAATAGCGCTCGTGCGAGAAGGCCCAGAACCCGGGCGTGACCGCCGTCAGGCCCAGCGTCAGGAACGCGTCCGCCCAGCCTGCCGGCGAGAGCTTCTGCGCACTCGGCTTGAGGCGCGCGTCACGGTATCCAGCCTTCTTGAACTCGACGAGGGCTGGATTGTTCGAGTTCACGGGGGTCGACCCGGCCTTCCGGACGGCCACCCGCATGGGCGTCTCCCCGACTTCCTCGCCGTCGACGTAGATCACGGCGCCGGGCGGGTCGGTCTCGAGGAGGACCTCCTGCTTCCACGGGTAGACAAGCGAGCAGCCGACGAAGAGCGGCAGGACGGCGACGGCCACGAGGAAGCGAAGGTCGAGGCGCATGGCGCCCATGTTAGCGGCCCTGGTCGCCGAAGGTCTCTTCGTAGGCGTCGATGATCTTCGAGGCGTTCTCTTCGACGGCGCGGCCGGAGACGTCGATCATCTTCCAGCCGTTGGCGCGGAAGAGCTTCCGGGCGCGGTCGAGCTCGAGCATGACCTGGTCGGGGTCGGTGTAGTCGCTCCCGGAGCTCCCGCGCATCGACCGCATCCGCGCGGTCCGGACGGAGAGGAGCGTGCCCGGATCGACGGAGAGGCCGAAGACGCGCTTCTTGTCGAGCTCGAGGAGCTCCGTCGGCGGATCGAGGCCCGGGACGAGCGGCACGTTCCCGGTCTTGTAACCGCGCTGGGCGAGATACATCGAGAGCGGCGTCTTCGACGTGCGCGACACCCCCGTCAGGACGATGTCGGCCTCGTGGAGCGTGCGCAGGTTGGCGCCGTCGTCGTGGCGGACCGCGAACTCGACCGCGTCCACGCGATCGAAGTAGTCCTCCGAGAAGCCGTGCAGGAGCCCCGGCTGATGTCGCGGCTCGACCTTGAGCTTCTGGGCCACGCGCATGATCAACGGACCCAGCAGGTCGACGGTCGAGACGTGGCGTTCCTCGGCCTCGCGCTGGAGCGCGTCGATCACCTCGCCTTCCACGAGCGAGAAGACGACGAGCGCCCCGACCTCCTCGGCCAGCGCGATCACGCGGCGCACCTCGGAGATCGTCCGCGCGTCCCGGAAGACCCGAAGCCGCCAGCGGTCGCGGAACTGGATCATCGCCGCGCGAACGGCCGCGCTGCCGGTGTCGCCGGTCCCGTCGGAGACGACGAAGACGGTCATGTCGTTGTTCTGCGCGGCCATCGCGCGAGACCTTATCGCGTTTCGTCGCGACCTCGCGGACGGAGGCCGCCGATCGACCGCTCCGGGTCCGCCGCAATCTCCCGGATTCATTGACGAATCGCGGCCCACCCCCCATTCTCTGCGGGCCATGGCCTACGACCCGTCCGCGATCGAATCGAAGTGGCAGCAGTTCTGGCAGGAACACGAGACGTTCCGCGCCGAGATCGACGCTTCGAAGCCCAAGTACTACGTGCTCGACATGTTCCCCTATCCATCGGGAGACGGGCTCCACGTCGGCCATCCAGAGGGCTACACCGCGACCGACATCATGGCCCGCTACAAGCGCATGCGCGGGTTCAACGTCCTCCACCCGATGGGCTGGGACGCGTTCGGCCTGCCCGCCGAGCAGTACGCGGTCAAGACGGGGACCCATCCGCGGATCACGACGGCCAACAACATCGCGAATTTCAAGCGCCAGATTCAGTCGCTCGGCTTCTCCTACGACTGGTCCCGCGAGATCGACACGACCGACCCCAACTACGTGAAGTGGACCCAGTGGATCTTCCGCAAGCTCCACGAGCGCGGGCTCGCCTACGAGGCGGAGGTGGCGGTCAACTGGTGCCCCGAGCTCGGCACGGTCCTCGCGAACGAAGAGGTGATCGACGGCAAGAGCGAGATCGGCAGCCACCCGGTCGTGCGCATGCCGATGAAGCAGTGGATGCTGAAGATCACGGCGTACGCGGATCGCCTGATCGACGACCTCGAAGGCCTCGACTGGCCCGAGCCGATCAAGAAGATGCAGCGCGACTGGATCGGACGATCCGAGGGCGCGAACGTGCGCTTCACCGTCGACGGTCACGCGTCACAAGACGGGGCAACGGAGATCGAGGTCTTCACGACGCGTCCCGACACGCTCTTCGGCGCGACCTACATGGTCCTCGCGCCGGAACACGCGCTGGTTTCGCAGATCACGACCGACGACCAGCGCGCCGCCGTCGAGGAGTACGTCGAGCGGGCCGCGCGCCGGAGCGAACGCGACCGCATGGCCGACGCCGGCGCGAAGACCGGCGTCTGGACCGGCGCCACGGCGAAGAACCCGGCGGGCGGCGAGTCGATCCCGGTCTGGATCGCCGACTACGTCCTCGCCGGCTACGGAACCGGTGCGATCATGGCGGTCCCGGGCCACGACGACCGCGACTGGGAATTCGCGCGGACCTTCGACCTCCCGATCGTCGAAGTCGTCGCCGGTGGGGACGTGACCGAAGGCGCGTATACGGGACCGGGAACGGCGACGAACTCGGGCTTCCTCGACGGGCTCGAGACCGCAGAAGCGAAGTCGAAGATGATCGGATGGCTCGAGAGCGAAGGCCTCGGCCAGGGCACGATCACGTACAAGCTCCGCGACTGGCTCTTCTCGCGCCAGCGCTATTGGGGCGAGCCCTTCCCGGTCGTCCACCACGAGGACGGAACCGTCGAGCTGATTCCCGAGTCCGAGCTGCCGCTCACGCTGCCGGAGCTCGAGGACTTCAAGCCCTCGGGCGAAGGCTACGAGCCGCCGCTCGCGCGCGTGAAGGAGTGGATCGAGACGACGGACGCGAACGGACGCCCCGTGTTGCGTGACGCGAACACGATGCCCCAGTGGGCGGGCTCGTGTTGGTACTTCCTCCGGTTCCTCGACCCCATGAACGACGAGGCGCCCTGGAGCGAAGAGGCCGAGAAGTACTGGATGCCCGTCGACCTCTACGTGGGCGGCGCGGAGCACGCGGTCCTCCATCTCCTCTACTCCCGCTTCTGGCACAAGGTCTTCTACGACCTGGGGCTTGTCTCGACCAAGGAACCCTTCCAGAAGCTCGTGAACCAGGGAATGATCCTCGGCGAGAGCTTCCGCTTCTACGACGACAACCCGAGCGACGATCCCGGACGGACGGCGACGCGGTACTCGAGCGACGTCGTGAAGGAGACGGACGACGGGCCGGTCCTCGAGGACGACGGGCGTGCACTCAAGGTCCGCTGGCTCCAACTGAAGGACGTGACCCTCGACGAGGATCGGAACGCCTTCCACCCGGAGGATCCGTCGCTCCCCCTCGAGCGGGTCGTCGAGAAGATGTCGAAGAGTCGCGGCAACGTGATCAACCCGGACGACGTCGTGCGAGAGCACGGCGCCGATTCGATGCGACTCTACGAGATGTTCATCGGCCCCCTCGAGAAGTCCGCGCCGTGGTCCACCGAGGGCATCCAGGGCATCTATCGCTTCCTCCAGCGCGCCTACCGGCTCTTCCACGAAGGTGACGACGAGAACGAGCGCTTCGCCGCCCCGGCCGAGGGTGCGGGGACGGACGACCAGCGACGCCTGACCGCCGAGACCATCGCGGGCGTGACCGAAGACCTCGAGAACATGCGCTTCAACACGGCGATCTCGAAGCTGATGGTCTTCGCGCGGGACATCACGAAGGACGGCGCACTCCCTCGGGAGAGCGCCGAGGCGTTCGTCCTGATGCTCTCTCCGATGGCACCGCATCTGGCGGAAGAGTTGTGGTCCCTCATGGGACACGAAGGCAGTCTCGCCTACGCGCCGTGGCCCACGGCCGACGAGGGCCTGCTCGTCGCAGACACGATCAGCCTGGTCGTCCAGCACAACGGCAAGAAGCGGGGTGAGATCGAGGTCGCCGCGGACGCCGACGAGGCCGCGATCGAAGCGGCGGCGCTGGCGGTCGAGAACGTGCAGAAGAGCCTCGGTGGGCGTGATCCGAAGAAGGTGATCGTCGTCCCCGGCCGTCTGGTCAACATCGTCGGCTGACGACGTCCTCGGCCCGCGCCACCCGGGCCGATCACGACCGGCCGCCGGACGACGCTACTCTGGATCGACTGTCCTCAGGGCGTGCGAGTCCACGGACCCGCACGCCCCACACCCGAGAGCCGACCCGTGGACGAACGGACGATCTACGCCTTTGGCACGATTTTCGTGGTCTCGATCGCGTTCCTCTCCGCCTTCTACGGGAAGGGGAACGGCGGGCGGTCGTGGGCGATCGCGTGGACGAGCCTGGTCGTGTCGGGCGCGAGCCGGACCTTCGTCGACGCCTCCCCGCTCCTCGTCCCCGCCTACACGGTCTTCGGCTCGATCTTCTCGCTCCTCCTGCTCCACGGCTCCTGGCGCTTCAGTCGCGGAGACGCCCGCCTGCCCCGCGCCGCGACGGTCGCTCTGCTCCTCGCGATCCCCCTCCGGATCCTCGCGCACCCCCATCTCAGCGAGCTCGCGAACCGCGCCCTCGGCTCGGCGCTGTGCACGGTGTGCGTGGTGCTCTCGTGCGCGCTGCTGCTCGATTCGCGGTCGCGACGCGTGTCTCCGTCGGCCCGCGCGCTGGGGTTCGCCTTCCCGACCATCATCGCCGTCTCCTGGGTGGACGGCATGGCGCCATGGCTCGGCATCGCGAACCAGACGGGGATCGCGCTGTGGTTCGCGGACGGGGTCGCGATCGCTGCCGTCAAGCTGAGCGCCTTCCTCTCGCGCCAACGCGAAGCCGCCGCCGCCCTTCACGCAGAGCTCGCCAACCACCTCCGAGCCATCGTCGAGAACTCGACGGATCTCGTCGCCGAGATCGACGAGAGTGGGACGATCCTCTACGCGAATCGGGCCCATCGAACCGTCCTCGGCCTGGACCCTGCCGAGGTGGTCGGCCTCCCCCGCACGGCGATCGCGATCTCGCCGAGCGCGGACGAACTCGCCGAGGCCGGGATCGAGCTCGACCCGGACGAGGACATGATCTTCGTCGCTCACAATCGGGACGACGGACGTGCCGTTACGCTCGAGTGCAGCTTCCACCGCGTCCGCGGCGCGTCGGGCGAGATGCGAACCGTCATCATCAGCCGCGACATCACCGAGCGGGCCGCCAAGGAACGCCACCGCGAAGAGCTCAACACCCGCCTCGAAGCCCTCGTCGAGTCGAGAACCGAGGAGCTCGGCGAATCCCTCCGCCAGCTCCAGGAGGCGAACCGCCTGGCTTCGCTCGGCACGATGGCCGCGGGGATCGCGCACCAGATCAACAACCCGATCGGCTCGATCCAGATGGGTGCCGAGTTCGCCCTCGCGACGCCGGAGGACGCCCCGGATCAACGCGATGCCTGGCGACGCGCCCTCGAGAACGCGATCGAGCAGGCCCAACGCTGCGGCCGGATCGTCTCGAGCATGCTCCAGTTCGCCCGCAACGAACCCACCAAGCGGAGCCACGAAGACCTCGCGGCGATCGTTCGCCGATCCTGCGACACGACGGAGGCCTATGCCGAGGCGCGCAATGCGCGAATCGAGACCCGCGGCCTCGACCTCTCGCTTCCCGTTCACGCGAGCGCGATCGAGCTCGAGCAGGCGTTCCTCAACCTGATTCGGAACGCGTGCGAATCGTCGAATCAGCCCCACGTGGTCGTCGTGACCGCGAGAAACGACGGCGAAATCGCGACCGTCACGATCTACGACGATGGCCGCGGAATTCCTCAGGAGACGATCGACCGCGTCCTCGATCCATTCTTCACGACGCGACTCGAGGCCGGCGGAACCGGCCTGGGACTCTCCGTCGCGCACGGTGTGATCTCTGACCACGACGGGCAACTCACGGTCGAGAGCACCCCGTCGAAGGGGACGACCGTCACGGTCACGCTTCCGCTCGAGAGCGACGCTACGCGGGACTGATTTCACCTCTGCCTAGCAGCATCCCTTCGGCTCTACGCCGTCGCGGTTGAGATCCGGTGCCGCTTCTCGATATCTTTCGGGTCGAGTTCGGGGGGAAGACTTGAGCGAGCGCTATTTTCTCGTCGTGGGGGCGATCTTCCTGATCGCGCTCGCGACTGCGATGACGCGATTGGGTCGGGGCCGGGGCGGGGCGGCCTGGGCGGCGGCGTGGACGTGCCTCTACGTGTCGGGTCTCGCGTCGACGCTGGAAGCCGATTATCCGGTCGTCCGCCCGCTCGTGCCTTTCTTCGGCACCTGCTTCGCCGCCCTGCTCTTCTACGGTGTCGGCCTCTTCACGGAACGCTCCCAGCGCTATGTCCCGAAGCTCATTGCGGCGACGCTCGCGGTCTCCATCGCCCGCGTAGTCGTTCGCCCCTTCATCTCGGAGGGCGCGAGCCAGCTCCTCGGATCCGTCGTGATCATCGCGGGCGTCGTCGCCTGCTGCCTCACCCTGCTCTTTCCCAGGGGCCGCGATCACACGCTCTGGGAGCGCGGTCTCGCGATCGGCTTCCCGGCGATCGCGGTCGTCTCCGGCTACTACTCGTGGAGCAAGTACGCGGGCGTGCCCGTGCCCCCTGCGATCCTCGGTTGGCTGGTCACCGGCATCCTGATGGGCAGTCTCAAGACCGGCGCCTTCATCGCACTCGCCACCGCCCGACTCGAGTCCCTCCAAAAGGAAGCGACCCGATCGATCGCCGTGCGAGACGAGTTCGCCGCGCGCTATCGCGAAGTCACCGAGCAGGCGAGCGACATGATCAGCGAGCTCGATGCCCACGGAACGATCCTCTACGCGAATCCGGCGCACGAAACGGCCCTGGGCATCCCCGCCGACCGCCTGATCGGCCGGGACGCCCGCTCGCTCGCGTTCTCCGGGCCGCAGGGCGCCGTGTACGGACCGGACGCCGAGCGCAACGACGGCCAGACGCAGATCTTCATCGTGCGACACGCGGACGGTCGGCCCGTCACACTCGAGGCCGTGTTCCGCCGATTCGTCGGACTGGACGGCCAGGAGCGAATCGTCCTCACCAGCCGCGACGTCACGGCGCGCGTCGCCGACGAACGCGAGCGGGAGGCGATCCGCAAGGAACTCGAGGACCTCGTCCAGAGTCGGACCGACGAGCTCCGGAGCTCGATCCACGCCCTCGAGGAGGCACAGCGCCTCGCGTCCCTCGGCACGATGGCTGCAGGAATCGCGCACCAGATCAACAATCCCGTCGGCTCGATCCTGATGAGCGCCGAGTTCGCCCTCGGCGCGGAGAACGACGATCCGAACCGGGAAGAGGTCTGGCGGGACGCGCTCGAGAACGCCTTCGATCAGGCTCGCCGCTGTGGCCGGATCGTCTCGAGCATGCTCCAGTTCGCGCGCAACGAGCCGACCGAAAAGCGGCCCGAGGATCTGGGCGCCATCCTTCGTCGCGCGTGCGAACTGACGGAGCGCTACGCCTCGGCGCGGGGAACGACGATCGACGCCGGCTGCGTCACGGGTTCGCTCCCGATCGTGGGCAGCGCGATCGAACTCGAGCAGGCCTTCCTCAACATGCTGCGCAACGCCGTGGAGGCTTCGCGACGGGGACAGACGATCCGCGTGAGCGCCCGTCGGACCGCGCGCCACGCGATCGTCCAGATCGCCGACGAGGGCAAAGGCATGCTGCCCCACGAAGTGGACCAGGTCCTCGACCCCTTCTTCACGACCCGGCTCGAGGCCGGCGGGACGGGGCTCGGCCTCTCCGTCGCGCACGGAGTGATCACCGACCACGAAGGCATCCTCGCGATCGAGAGCACACCCGACGTCGGCACGACGCTGGGCGTGACGCTTCCGCTCCTCGCCGGGGCTCCCGCCTAGCGCGGAACCTGCGACCGCGCCTTCTCGATCATCTGTGCGGCTCGACCCGCCTCCCGGCCCTTCTCGATGAAGTGCGCGCGAAAGAACGCGTCGTGCGTCTCGGTCTCCTGGTAGTTGTGGGGCGTCAGCACGACGGACAGGACGGGCACGTCCGCGTCCATCTGCGCGCGCATCAGACCCTCCACGACGGTCGACGCGACGAAGTCGTGGCGGTAGATCCCGCCGTCGACGACGAAGGCGCAGCCGACCACGGCGGCGTAGCGGCCGGTCTTCGCGAGATCCCGCGACAGGAGCGGAATCTCGAACGCGCCGGGAACGTCGTAGACGTCGACGTTCTCCGAGCCCACGATCTCGCCGAAGCCCGCGAGGGCCTCGTCGACGATGTCGGCGTGCCAACCCGCCTTCACGAATGCATAACGAGTGGGTGTCATCGGACTCTCCTCATCGATCGGGTCCGCTCCGACGGGAGTGGCCCGTGTCCTCACGAGCACCCAGAGCGCACCGATCGCGAGAAGGCGCGTCGCACACCCGTGCATCGCGTCTTCCGACGACCTTCTCTTTCATCCGGACTATCACCGTCGGCTCCGGCATCTCACCGGATCTGCTGACCTGACACGAACGGCGTTCGTGGCAGCGCTCGCGGGCTCGCGACTCGCGTCGCATACCGCCGGTGGGGACTTCCACCCCGCCCTGAGAATGCTTCGACTGTACCGGCAGAGGGTCGTCCCGCAACCGACCGGGCGTCCCCCCGCGACCCCACCCTCGCTACGCTCGTTCGTTCCGCAGTCGACGTCCGGTCCGCCGCCGGCAGGTCGAGCGCAAGTCGAAGGAGGTGCCCGTGTCCCAACCCCTCGAAGGCCGCGTCGCGATCGTGACCGGTGCCGGTCGCGGCATCGGCCGCGCGACGGCCCTCGCCCTCGCCGGCCGAGGCGCACGCGTCGTCGTGAACGACTTCGGCGGATCCCTGCAAGGCGATGACCCCGACGCGACTCCCGCCGCGGGCGTCGTCGACGAGATCCGGAGCGCCGGTGGAGAAGCCGCCGCCAACGCGGACTCCGTCGCCGAGTGGGCGGGCGCGGAACGCATCATCGAGACCGCACTCGACACGTTCGGCCGCCTCGACATCCTCGTGAACAACGCCGGTCTCTCGGCCTCCGCCCCCATCTGGGATCACGATCCCGAGCTCTTCGAACGCGTCGTCGCGAGCCACCTGCATGGCACGTTCTACTGTCTACGCGCCGCCGCGCCCCACATGAAGCAGGCGGGCTACGGCCGGATCGTGAACGTCGTCTCCCGGGCCGGACTCCTCGGCGTCCCCGGCCAGGCCGCCTACGGCGCCGGCAAGGGCGGCGTCTTCGGACTGACGAACGTCGTGAGCCGGGACCTCGCCGAGTTCGGGATCACCGTCAACGCCGTGAACCCCGCCGCGACCGAGACGCGGATGGTGACCGGCGCCATCGAGCGCTTCCGCAAGGAAGGACCCGACGGCGACAAGATGGCCGCCGGCCTCGTCGCCGCCCTCCAGCCGCCCGAGAACATCGCGCGCCTCATCGCATCGCTCTGTCACGAAGAAGGCGCGCGCTGGAACGGGGAGATCTTCTACCTGGAGAAGGACCGCGTCGGACTCTTCGACCCGCTGACCGTCACGCAGGACGCCACCCACGAAGGCGAGTGGACCATCGACGACTTCCTACGCCTGACCTCCACGTTCGAGCCTCACGGCCAGGCGGTCATCTACTCCGAAGACTGAAGCGCGAGCCGCACGATGTTCCGGATCAAGACCTGCTGCATCGCCTCCCTCGACGAGGCCCGGCTCGCGATCCGGCACGGCGCGACGGATCTCGGCCTCGTCGCGGCGATGCCTTCGGGCGTCGGGACGATCCCGGACGAGCGGATCACGGAGATCGCGCGCGCGATCGAACCGCCGACGCGGCGGTTCCTTCTCACGGCCGAGACGACCGCCGAAGGGATTGCCGAGGCCGTCGAGCGAGCGGGCGTCGACACGGTGCAGATCGTGGACCGCCTGCCCGCCGGCACCCACGCGCCGCTTCGCGAGAGATTGCCCGAGACCACCCTCGTCCAGGTCGTCCACATGCGAGGCGAACCGGACGTCGAGGCCGCCGGCGAAGTCGCCCCGCTGGTCGACGAACTCCTCCTCGACACGGGCAATCCCGACGCGCGAACGAAGGAGCTGGGAGGCACGGGCCGTCCCCACGACTGGTCGCTGAGCGCCGCGGTCGTCGCATCCGTCGACTGCCCGGTCTATCTCGCGGGCGGGCTCCGACCGGACAACGTCGAGGCGGCGATCGCGCGCGTCCGCCCCGCCGGCGTCGATCTCTGCAACGGAATCCGGACCGACGGACGACTCGACGAGTCGAAGCTCGTCGCGTTCATGGCCGCCGTTCGGCGCGCGACGAGCTCCATTTCCTGAATTCCAAACGAATCCAGCCGCCTGCTCGAAACGTCCGGGCGCCCGTGTCGCCCCCTCGACTTCGCCGATCCCATCTCCCATCCTCTCGCTTCGCCCGAACGTCCACCCTGGGCCCGACCGGCCCGACCCGCGGAGCGCCGACCCGATGAGCGAGATCACTCCCTTCGAAATCAACATCTCCGACGAGGAGATCGCCGACCTGAAGCAGCGTCTCGCCAACACGCGGTGGGCGAACAAGGAGACCGTCGACGACTGGGAGCAGGGCATCCCCCTCGCCTACGTCCAGGAAGTCGCCGAGTACTGGCGGAACGAGTACGACTGGAAGGCGCGCGAGGCCCTCCTGAACCGCTTCCCCCAGTTCAAGACGAAGATCAACGGGCTCGACATCCACTTCGTCCACGTGAAGTCGCCCGAAGAGAACGCCACGCCGCTCATCATGACCCACGGCTGGCCCGGCTCGATCGTCGAGTTCCAGAAGGTGATCGAGCCCCTCACGAACCCCGTCGCCCACGGCGGCAAGGCCGAGGACGCGTTCCACCTCGTCTGCCCCTCGCTCCCGGGCTACGGCTTCTCGGGCAAGCCGACCGAGACGGGCTGGGGGCTCGGCAAGATCGCCGACACCTGGGCGGAGCTGATGGCGCGCCTCGGCTACGACAAGTACGTCGCGCAGGGCGGCGACTGGGGCGCGATGGTCACGACCTGCATCGGCGGCCAGGACCCGACCCACTGTCAGGGCATCCACCTCAACATGGCGATCGCCCCGCCGACCGAGGACTCGCTCGACAACCTGGACGAGCTCGAGCAGAAGGCGCTCGCCGGGATGCAGCACTACCAGGAGAAGGACTCGGGCTACTCGAAGCAGCAGTCGACCCGCCCCCAGAGCCTCGGCTACGGCCTCGTCGACTCGCCGGTGGGTCAGGCCGCCTGGATCATGGAGAAGTTCTGGAGCTGGACCGACTGCAACGGCCATCCCGAGAACGCCCTCACCCGGGACGAGATGCTCGACAACGTGATGCTCTACTGGTGGCCCGCGACCGGCGCCTCGTCGGCACGCCTCTACTGGGAGAGCTTCAGCAACCCGCCGATGCAGGAGGTCGAGGTCCCGGTCGGGGTGAGTGTCTTCCCGCACGAGATCTTCAAGGCCTCTCGGCGCTGGTGCGAAGCCCGCTACAAGCAGCTCGCCTATCACAACGTGCTCGACAAGGGCGGCCACTTCGCCGCCTTCGAGCAGCCCGAGATCTTCGTCGACGAGGTCCGCGCGGCCTTCCGCGCGATCCTGGGCTGACGAACGCTCGAACCCGGAAAGAGACCCAATGACCCTTCGAAGCCTCGCCCCGCGTCTGCGGCTCCTTGCCCTGCTCGCGGCGCTCGTCGCCCTCGCCGGCTGTACCACGGCCTACTACTCCGCGATGGAGCAGATCGGTCAGCACAAGCGGGACATCCTGCGCAGCCGGATCGAAGCCGGCCAGGAAGACCAGCAGGAAGCGCAGGAGCAGATCAAGTCGACCTACGAACGCTTCAAGGAAGCCGCCGACTACGACGGCGGCGACTTCGAGCGGGTCTACAACGGCTTGAACGACGAGTACGAGGCCGCGCAGTCGCGGGCGGACGACGTGAGCGATCGGATCGAGTCGATCGAGGAGGTCGCCGCCGATCTCTTCGCCGAGTGGCAGGAGGAGATCGACCTCTACTCGAGCGCGTCGCTCAAACGCTCGAGCGAACAGAGCCTACGCGACACGAAGCGGCGCTACGAGAAGCTGATCGCCGCGATGAAGCGCGCCGAATCGAAGATGCCTCCGGTCCTGAACGCGTTTCGCGATCAGGTGCTCTTCATGAAGCACAGCCTGAACGCCCGGGCGATCGCCGCACTCGAGGGGACCGTCGGCGAGATCGAGAGCGACGTGGCGAACCTGATTCGCGACATCGATGCATCGATCCGGGAAGCGGAGAGCTTCCTGGACCAGTTCCCCGAGAGCTGATCGAAGCGCGCGAGGCGACCGGAAAGTGAACCGGTCGCCTCGCGAACGCTCGCGCGCCGACTAGTTCTCGTCGGCGTCCTCGGACGCTTCCGCCTCGCCCTCGGCGGGTGCGGGCGAAGCCGGGGCCGAGACCTCGGTGGCCGGCGGTGCCGACTCGATCGGCGGAGCCGTCGCGGCCTCCGTCTCCGAGGCCTCCTGGTTTCCGGCCGTGGCGGCACTCGCGGCGACGAGCGCCATCAGAAGCGTGATGAGAGAGAGCGTGAAACGCATTGGGGGTTCCTCCTTGCCAGGATACGGTCCCACGGCCCCTGCTCGCGCGCGGTGCGCTTCGTCACCCTTCCCGTCCGGGCGACCGCAAACCGGCAGCCCCGCCGAATGTGACGCCGCCCACCGCGCCATCGAGGGGCCCACGACCTTCCCGACCTCCGGATCGACGGCATGTGCGGCCCACCCACGGTCGCGAGACTCGCCGGGCCGTGCCACGGCGGGGTGCGCTCCACCTCACGCGAACGCGACCGACACCATCGCTCCGGGGGACCGCGCACGTCTGCGAGAGCGCCGACCTGGCGGCGCTCGACGAGGCGATGCTGCGTGCGGCGCGCCAATCGAGATCGGCCTCGGAACGCGCCGCTCGGAGCGCCGACGCGGAGTTCGCCCAGGAGACCCCGTCGGCACGTGAGGCGAAACAGGAGCGGTCACTCCCGAACTCGAATTCAATGAGAGCGGGCTTCGGCGATGGCGCTCGAACATCGACTCCATCCACGCGATCGCGGGATGGTCGGCCCAACGCGCCACCCACGCATCGTGGGCAGGCGACGCCCGAGCCGGAAACGAGAAGGGCAGATTCGGCGGCCGACCCAGCGGCATCAGGAGCGCGGCTGCCGTCAGGTCCGCGGCGCCGAACCGCCCGCCCACGAAATAGCCGTCCGCCGCGACCGCCTTCGCGGTCCGGTCGAGGGCCATCTCGATCGTCGCGAGCGCCTGCCGGTCCGTCTCGTCGTCGATCGACATCCGGTCGCGCAGCATCGGGATCAACCGGGGAAAGAGCCACGCATAGGGGACCCGTTTCCATCCGGGCTGCGCGGTCGAGAAGAGCGCCGCGGCGTAGCGGGGTTCCTCGAAGAGCCGGTGGAAGAGGGACAGCCGGACCGCGGATCCCACTTCGTCGTCGAAGTAGCGGATCCAGCTCTCGCATTCCTCGCGCTCCACCGCGTCGGCAGGAAGGAGCGGGCGCTCGGGACGGAGCGCGTCGAGTCGGTCGACGATTCGTGCCGATCCCGCCACGACTTCGTCTCCGATCACCACGATCGGCGTCGCCGACTGGTCGGAGAGCGCCTGCGTGACCCGCGCGTGGGGTCCCGGCAGCACCGCGACCCGCTCTGCCGAAAGCCCCTTGTGATCGAGCGCCCACCGCGCCTTCTCGTTGTAGTGCGAGAAGGCGAAGTGGATCAGCCGGATCGAAGGCTGCGTGCCCGCCGCGCTCACGGCGCCATCCGCGCCGCATCGAAGAGCAGCTCCATCGCGACGATCTCCTCTCCGCGGATCTCCAGCCGCTCCGCCATGGGAATCGGACCGCCTGCGAGCCCCAGGTCGAAATCGTACACGCTGATCACCTGCCCTTCTCCGGCCACCTGATGTCGCATCGCGAGACCCGCATGGCGGGACGCGAGCCCGGCGAGCATGGGTCGCAACGTGTCGGCCCCTTCGACCTCGCCGTTCGGTCCTCGGAAGCAGAGGTCTTCCGCGAACGGGACCTCGCTGAAGTCGCTTCGTTCGTCGAAGGCCCGATAGTAGATCGCCGCCGTCTCCAGATCCGTCATCTCAATCCTCCTGAGCCGCCAGGCCCGTTCCGCCGACCTCGCTGTCGGCTTCCGGAGGTCTACCCCGATCGAAATATGATGGCGAACATAAGTCACATCGACGACTCTGAAACGAGTCGAACCACCCCCCACCCGGAGGCCCCATGGGCTACTCGGCCGAACACACCGAACGCACGCGCCGACGGATCGTCGAAGCCGCCGGTCGTCTCTTCCGTCGCCACGGCTTCGCGGGCGCGAAGATCGACGAGATCATGGCCGAAGCGGAGCTGACTCGCGGCGGCTTCTATGCCCACTTCGATTCGAAGTCGGATCTCTTCGCAGCGGTCATGCAGGACGAGCTCGAGTTCACCCGCCAGCTCCGCCTCGCGGTCGAGCGCGATCCCGAAGGCGGCGCGGAAGAAGCGATCGCGTACTACCTCGATCCTGCGAATCGACGCAAGATCGCGCGCGGCTGCACCGTCGTCTCGAATGCCGCCGACCTCGCGCGGGCGAACGCGGCGACGCGCAAACGCTTCGCCCGCTCGTTCGACGACCTGGTCGTCGAGTTCGCAGCGATCGCTCGCGGGCAGTCCGAGGAGGAGCAACGGGCGCGCGGCCTCGCTGCGCTCTCCACCTGCGTGGGTGCCGTCGTGTTGGCCCGCGCGCTGCAGGGCGAAGACCGGATCGAGGAGCTGCTCGAGAGCGCACGAAGCGGCGCGCTCGCCGCCCTCGACGGGCGTGCCTTCGAGGTCGACTGAGCCCTCCCCCTCGACCGGGAGCTAGAGATCGAACGCCGGCCGCGTTCCGATGACCTGCTTCGCCTCGAGCTCCGCGAACTCCTCGTCGGAGATCCCCAGCTCTCCCTGGAGCACGTCCCGGTTGTGCTGACCCAGCGTGGGCGCGGCCCACGCGTAGACGCTCGCGGCCTCGTTCGAGAGCGTGAAGGGCAGACCGGCGTAGAGCATCTCGCCCTTGACCGCGTGGGTGAGCGGATGACGGAAGCCGCGGGCGTCGAGCTGCGGATTCGGCGAGATCATGTACCCGTTCACGAGGGTCGCCGCGGGCACCCCCGCCGCGACCAGCGCTTCGACCACCGCATCACAGTCCTGCTCGGCGAACCAGCCGGCCAGCGCGGACTCGATCGTGTCCTCCGCGGCACGACGCCCCACTTCGCTCGCATAACCCTCGTCCGTCGCCCAGTCCGGCCTGCCGAGTTTCTCGACCAGCGCTCGCCACTGGTCGTCGGTCTCGATCGCCAAGGCGACGTGCTTCTTCTCGAATCGCGTCTCCGTCTCCGACGGTCGCGTCTCGAAGACCGCCTGCGGCGACGCGACGGGACCGCGGTTCTCGCGCCGTTCGAGGAACTCGCCGTACGCCGTCCATTCGATGACCTGCTCGGCGGCCATGTTGAGCGCGGGCTCGACCAGCGGCACTTCGACCACCATCCCCTGCCCGGTCCGCTCGCGCTCCTCGAGACCCATCGCGAGGGCATAGACCGTGTGCATCCCGCCGACCGGGTCGCAGACGCCGCGCGGAATCAGGGGCATGTCTTCGTAGCCCGTGATCCAGGCGAGACCGCTCGCTTGCTCGACGTTCGGGGCGAAGCCGGTCCGGTCCTTCCAGGGCCCGTCGAGTCCCCACGCCGGCATCCGGACCGAGATCAGCCGCGGATTGATCTCGTGGAGCACCTCCCAGGTGAAGCCGAAGTTCTCCATCACCCGCGCCGAGAAGTTCTCGATCACGACGTCCGCATCTTCGAGGAGCCGGCGCAGGATCGCCTTGCCCTCCTCGGCGTCGAGGTTGAGCGTGATGCCCTTCTTGCTGAGATTCGCGCCCTGGAAGATCGGCGCCGTCTCCCAGAGCGCATCCGAGGGAACGGCACCGGCGAAGCGCATGCCGTCGGGGCGCTGGATCGACTCGATCTTGACCACGTCGGCACCGAGCGTCGACAGCAGGCACGTCGCGAAGGGGCCCGCCCAGAAGGCGGTCAGGTCGATCACCCGAAGCCCGTCGAAGGCCGGCTTGACCTTCGATTCGTCGATCGTCGCCTCGGACGTCGCAGGCTCGGGGAGCGCGGCCTCGATCTCGGCGCGATCCGCGCCGAGCGCAGGCGCTTTCCGGAACCCGGGTAGCGACAGACCATGGACCTGGTAGGGCGCGCGCGGCGCCTTGAACCCGTCGGGATGGTCGACGAAGACGCCTCGCTCCTGGAACTGGTCGAACTCGAGCACCGACTTCCCGTCGCCGATCGGCGCGACCGGGATCCGCATCAGCCCGGCGAGCTCGGTGACCTCCGCCATCGTCTGCGTCTTCGTCCAGCCGTGGATCACGTCGAGGATGAAGTCGAGGTGCTCCATCCGCGCCGACCCGTCGTAGAAGCGCTCGTCTTCGCCGACGTCCGGACGGCCCATCAGGGAGCAGAGATCCTTCCACTGCTGTCCGGTATAGGTGCAGAGGCCGATCCAGCCGTCCTTGCACGGCTCGATCGACGGCGTCTCGAGGGCGATCGGAATGGCGAAGCCGGGCACGAACTGCCCGAAGAGATCGTGGTAGGTCGTGAAGCAGAGACAAAGCGCCTCGAGCATCGACACGTCCGCGTGTACCCCGACCCCACTCACCCGCGCCGATCGCCAGGTCGCGAGCGCCGCCACCGCCACCGCCGCACCGGCGGAGTACTCCCCGAGTCGACCGGGCGCGTAGAGCGGACCGCGGTCGGGCAGACCGCGGTAGGCCGTCGACCCGACCTCGGCCTGGAGTGTGAAGTCCGTCGCCGGTCGCTCCGCCCACGGCCCGGTCCGTCCGTACGGCGAGACGGATACCAGGGAGAGCGCGGGATTCCGCGCGCGCAGCGCGGCGAAGTCGATCCCACGCGCCTCGAGCCAGCCGGCCCCACCGCTCTCAACGACGAGGTCCGCGGTCTGTGCGAGACGAAGAAAGGACGCCCGCCCGGTCTCCGTCTCGAGATCCCAATCGACGCTCCGCTTGCCGCCGTTCAGGAACTGGAAGAGCGCGCCGTCCCGGGTCGAGAGGTCCTGCCCGGAGCTGCTGAAGCGGCGCAGCGGGTCCCCCCCCGGTGCCTCGACCTTGATCACCTCGGCGCCGGCATCGACGAGCATCTTCGTCGCGTAGGGTCCAGCGATCTCCGTCGAGAGATCGAGGACGCGCAGGCCGGAAAGGGGATGGGCACTCGCTTCGGTCAAGGTCGACCCCTCCGCCGCAGGGGTGCGGCGAGGGATCGATCCTAACCGAGTGGAGGGGGCGCTCGCCCGTGAGCGAAGCGGCTCCGTGGGGCCGTCCCAGACTCCGGCCGGGCGTCGACTACGCGAAGACGATCAGGTCGACGAGCAGCGCCAGGAAGACCGCGAAGAGGAAGGCGAGCGACACGCGGAACACCCCCTGCGCCGCCTCGTCGGTCCTCTCCTGGAAGAGGCGCACGGACCGGTAGAGGAACCAGACCCCGCTCGCAGCGGCGACCCCGAAATAGATCGGGCCGGCGAGTCCGAGGAAATAGGGGGCAACGGTCACCGGCAGCAGGCCGGCGGTGTACCAGACGACTCGCTTGCGCGTCGCCTCGTCGCCGATCACCTCGGGCGGCATCGGGATCCCCGCGGCCTTGTAGTCGTCCTTCCGGTAGAGCGCGATCGCCCAGACATGGGGCGGCTGCCAGAAGAAGACGATCGCGAAGAGCGTCCAGCCGGCCGGGCCGATCGTCCCGTTGACGGCGGCGTCGGCGATCAGCGGCGCCGCTGCGCCGGCGGCTCCGCCGATCACGGCGTTCCAGATCGAGCGCGGCTTCAGCCAGACCGTGTACACGAAGACGTAGAAGAGGATCGAAGCGACCCCGACGAGCGCGGCGGGCATCCCGCTCACCGCATAGAGCAGAAGCGTCGAGAGCACGCCGAGCCCGAGACCGAAGACGAGCGCAGCGCGGGGGGCGATCAGGCCGGAGGGCAGCGGGCGGGACTTGGTCCGCTCCATCAGGGCGTCCTTGTCGCGCTCGATGTAGGCGTTCAGGGTGTTGGCCGACGCCGCGGCCAGCGCGATGCCCGTCATCACCAGGAACGTGAAGCCCAGGTTCGGCCAGCCACCCGCGGCCATCGGGAGCACGGGGAGCCCCGTGAAGAGCACCATCGGGAGAAGGCGCGGCTTCGTCAGGTCGAGATAGTTGCGGGCAATCGTGAGTGCGGAGTCGCTCATGGATTCCAAGGGTGCGCAGAATCGGGTCGGATCGGGGGGCCAGCGGGCACGAGGTGACATGACCCCGCGCGATCCGGACGGATTCACCCCCTCGGGACCTCGCCAGCGCAGGCCAACGGGTACCACAGGGACCTTCCCGACGCACCGCCACGAGACGCGGCGGCAGGGCGGAAGGTCGCCCGGTCGAGGGCCCGGCTCGCGGGGCTGGCCTAGCCTTCAGGCCCCATGAGCGAAGCGGCCCCGGCGACCGATTCCCGCCCCCCGAAGAGCGGCTCCGAGCAGCCGCCGGATGGGCTCCGCGCCCGCGGTCCCGTCGCGCGGATCGGGCTCTGGCTCTACGGCCTGGCGACGAGCGCACTCCTCCGCGTCCTGGGCGCGACCTGGCGGCTCGAGGTCCACGGCGACGACCCGCGCACGGCGAGCCCCTCGGATCCCCCGCGGCTCGCGGCCCTCTTCCACGAATCGATGCTTCCCTGCGCCTGGCTCTACCGGGACCGACGCTACAGCGTGGCGGTCTCGCGCAGCCGCGACGGCGACCTCATCCGAAGCACGCTCCTGGCCCTCGGCTACGCCGAGCCGGCCCGCGGCTCGAGCTCCCGGGGCGGCTCCGCCGCCCTGCGACAGATGGTGCGGCTGCTCGATGACGGCACGACCGCCGCCGTCCTGGTCGACGGTCCTCGCGGCCCCGCCCGCGTCGCCAAGACCGGCATCATCGCGATCGCGCGCCACGCCCGCGTGCCGATCCAACCCATCGCCTTCTCCGCCCGCCCGGCCCACCGCCTCGCGAGCTGGGACCGGAGCCTCCTCCCCTACCCCTTCGCCCGCGTCGTCGTCTACTACGGCGATCCGATCACGATTCCCGAAGACACGGCCGACGACCGCCACGAACAAGCCCTCGCCCGCCGCCTCGAACAGACCATGACCGACCTCCACCACGCCGCGGACGCGGTCCTGCTCGACCGGTCGCCACGGTGACGCTCGAGCACACCCGTCGTTCGCGGCGCGGTGACGGCCGCAGTGGATGGCTCGCCCCATAGACGAAGCGAAGTCGGATCCCGCGCAACGAGCTGACCATCCGACCCACTGGACACCGCGTCGGCTGGGCTGCGCTTGATTCCACTGCGGCCGCCCCCGAGCCACTCACTCGCGTCGAGGCAGGGCATCCGCCCAGCCCAACCGAGCACGCGCGTATCCCCTGCGAGCAAGCCCCTCCGAGGGAGCGAGGCGGGGTGTCTCGCGGCGAAATAAAGCGCAGGCCCGCACCCCATCCCCGCTAGCGAGCCGTACGACCAGCTCGCTTCACGAGATCGAAGAAGCTTCGGCTACGAAGGCCGAGCCATTCGCCGCGGGGCGCACCGTCTCGCGACCCTGACTGGGCAGTCAACGGCCAACGGATGCGCCCGTCGAAACACCCCAATTCGCCGCGGGGCGCACCGTCTCGCGACCGTGGCACGGCCTTCATCGGCCGACGGGACTACACGGGTGAGAGCGCCGCTTCGAGGAGCTGGTCCAGCCACTCGCCGATGTCCGGGTGCTGGGTCAGGCCGGCCGAGCGGAGTCGCGTCGCCGCGATCGCGTGGACCTCGGCGGCGGTCCTGGCGGCGAGTGCCGCGCGCGCGTCCTCTTCGACGTCGCTCGAGTCGAGGGCGCGGACGATCTCCTTCACGACGGGGATCGACGCCGGCGTCCCGGAGAGCTCGCCGATGCCGAGACCGACCAGGATCGGGACCGAGAGGGGGTTCGTCGCCATCTCGCCGCAGACCGAGACCGGGATGTTGGCGTCACGCCCCGCGCGGACCGACGACTCGATCAGGTGCAGGACCGCCGGGTGGAGCGAGTCGTAGAGATGGGCGACACGCTCGTTGCCGCGGTCGACGGCGAGCGTGTACTGGGTCAGATCGTTGGTCCCGATCGAGAAGAAGTCGCATTCCTCCGCGAGGGTCGCGGCGGTGATCGCCGCCGACGGGACCTCGATCATGATGCCGACCGGGAGATCCGGATCGAAGCGGCTGCCTTCGCGCTCGAGCTCGAGCCGGACTTCGTCGATGACCGCCTTCGCTTCGCGTAGCTCCGACAGGCTGCCGATCATGGGAAGCAGGAGCCGCACGTTGCCCAGGGTGCTGGCGCGCAGGATCGCCCGGAGCTGGGCGTGGAAGTGGTGGCGGTTCTCGAGGGTGAGCCGGATCGAGCGGCAGCCGAGCTGGGGGTTCTCCTCGTCATCGAGTCCGATGTTCGGAATCCCCTTGTCGCCGCCGAGGTCGAGAGTCCGGATCGTGACCGTGCGCGGCTCCATGTGCTCGACGACGCGATGGTAGAGCTGCTCCTGCTCTTCCTCGCTCGGGAAGCCGCGGTGGGCCAGCGCCAGGAGCTCGGTCCGGAAGAGCCCGACGCCCTCGGCGCCGTGCTTGTCGACCAGACGCAGGTCCGCGAGCAGCCCGGCGTTCGCCGACAACTTCACCCGGCGGCCGTCGAGGGTCTCCGCCGGGCGTTCGCGCATGGCGTCGAGGTGCTCGACCGCGACCTCGAAGTTGTGCTGCGCCTGTTCGAACTCGCCGATCAGCGCCTCGTCCGGCGAGAGGTAGAGCGTGCCGGTCGCGCCATCGACGATCGCCGTCTCGCCCTCGCGCACTTCCCGGAGCAGGCCGGACGCGCCGGTCACGGTCGGGATCTCGAGGGTCCGCGCGAAGATCACGCCGTGGCTCGTCCGGCCACCGTGCTCCGCCACGATCGCGGCGACCTTGTCCATCTCGAGCTGCGCGAAGATCGCAGGCAGGAGCTGGTCGACCACCACGACCGATCCGCGTTTCATCGGCTCGAGCTTGTCGCGCAGACCGAGGAGGCGCTCCATCACGCGGTTGCCGACGTCGGCGATATCGGTGCCGCGCTCTCGAAAGTACGGGTCCTCGATCCGTTCGAAGGTCTGGCGGTAGGTCTCGAGGACCTGGGCCAGCGCCGTGCGCGCGCTGCCGGTCGCGTCGATCGCCTTGGCGACGTTCGTCACGAAGCCCTTGTCCTCGAGGATCTGGATCTGCGTGTGGAAGACCGCGGCGAACTCGGGACCGAAGCGATCCTGCACGACGTCGCGCATGTCCTCGATCTCGCGGAGGGCGACGTCGATCGCGCGCTTGAAGCGATCGTGCTCCTCCTGCGTGTGGCTCGAAGGCTGATAGTCGAGGTGGGTCAGCTCGACGTCGCGGTCCATCTGGAAGATCGGGCCGATCGCGACGCCCCGCGCGGTCGCGAGCCCGCGGATCATCACGTTCTTCTCGGCGCGCGGCCCGCGCAGCCCCGCCTCGCGACGGCGCGCGCGGATCCGGTCGGAGGCGACGATCTTCTCGACCACGGTGCCGCGCTGATCAGCGGGGGAGGACATCAGCGCGAGGAGCTGCGCGTTGATCACGACCGGCGCCAGGAGCGAGGCGCAGGTCTGGAGCAGCTCGATGTCGGGCTCGTCGAAGCGGCGGGGCTCGACGGTCTGGATCACGATCACGCCGATCACGACGTCCTGCACGATCAAGGGCGCCGCGAGCAACGAGGCGAATCGCTCCTCGCCGGTCTCGGGGAAATAGCGGTAGTTCGGGTGGGACTTGGCGTCCTCGATCGCGATCGGCTCGCCGCGCTCGGCCGCCATCCCGACCAGCCCCTCGCCGACGGGCAGCTCGACCCGGCCGACCGCCTCCGCTTCGAGCCCCATGGTCGAGGCGAGCGAGAGGCTGTTCAGCTCCGGATCGACCGTGTAGATCGAACAGACGTCCGCATCGAGCCGCTTCGACACGAGATCCGTCACGTTCGCGAGGGTCTCCTCGAGATCGTGGGAGCGCGTGACGACCTCGGCGACGTCCGCGAGGATGGAAACTCGATCGGCGATGACGGACTCCGGGGGGCCTCGCGGGGACCGCGGCGGCGGGAAGAACGCGAAGGGTAGCAGCAGCGCGGGCCCGCGACGCGGCCAGCGGGGCGCAGGACGCGCGGAAGTCCCCGCCCCGAAACGCGAAAGCGCCCGAGGCGGCTGCCTCGGGCGCTCTCGAAGGTGCGGTGGAGCCGGCTGGGCTCCCCTCCCCGTCCATCGCTCAGTGCGAGGTCGGGAACCCCATGGGTCGCGCGACCGGCGGGAAGACCTGGTCCTTGTCCTCGAAGGAGAGGCCGAGCGCCAGGAGGATCTTCCGCTTGGTGTCCATGCGGCAGTTCATCCCCTTCTCGACGCTATGAATCGTTCGCAGGGCGACCTTGGCCTTCCGAGCCAGCTGCGCCTGCGTCATGAGCTTGTTCTCACGAAGCTCTCGAACACGGTTCGGTACGCGCTCTTCCTGAGCGTTCATCGAATCCATCACAATCACACCCCCGTTTTCCGATGCTCCAGGAGTTGCTCCCGGAGTACGTCACTTGAATCATTCGGCGATTCGTCGGTCCCGGGGCCTTTCTTGAGCAATTTCACCCCGTTGGAGCGTTTTTCGGCCGCTTCCCCGCGCGCCGCGTGCCGATGCAGAGGACTCGCGCGGAACCGGCGACATGGAGGCACTCGTCGCCGGTCCGTGACCCCTCATTGAGTGAAATGAGGGTTCGTGCACGCGCAACTGTGCGGCGGCGACCGGAAGGACCCGGCGGGCAGACGCCATCACGTAGGGGCTTCGACTCAGGATGAATCCCGAGGAGACAGGACCGCAGCAGCCCTTTGCTAGGTTCGTCCGCCTGTTCAGGGGGGTTCCGCCGGTGCGGCGCAGCTGGATGCGCCTGTTCTGGATGGCCGTGGTCCTGGTCGGCATCGTCGCCGGCTACCTCGTGTCCTCCGGCGTGGGCACGCGTCTTCTACACACCGAGATCGAGACGCAGCTCAGCCGCCTGCTCCAGGGCCCGGTCGGGATCGGCGCGGTCGGCCTGAGCTGGGAGGAGGGCCTGCGCGTCGAGGCGCGGGATCTCACCGCCTACCCGAGCCCCATCGAAGACACACCGCACGGGCTACGCGCGCGGCGCGTCGTCGCCTGGGTCGACCTCCTTGCCCTGATGGTCGGGCGACTCGAGCTCTCGACGCTCGTCCTCGAGGGCCCCCACGTCCGACTCGTCCAGGACGTCGACGGGGGCTGGGTCGGGCTGCCGCTGCCGGCGCCCTCGTCCTATCCCGACGAGGGCCTCGACGACCGGGAGCCCGCGGAGCGGGTCTTCGCGCGACTCGCCGAGCTCGACGGCGCCGCCTCACGCGTCGCCGACGAGTTCAGCGCCGCGGATCGCATCGTCGTCGTCGACGGAACCCTCGAGTGGATCGGCCCGCCGACCGCCGAGGGCACGCCCGCACGCCTGCGCGTCGAGCTCCTGAACGGAACCGCCGAGCGCCACTGGCTCTCCGGCGACATCGCGATCGACTGGCGCGGCGTGTTTCTCGACGGCGTCCACTCGCCCTTCCCCTTCACCCTCGGCGTGCACCGACCCGAGGGCCGCCACTTCGTCTGGAGTCTCGGCGTCGAGGACATTCCGCTCGCCGCCGCCGAAGCGCCGATCGGCGACCTCTCGGGCATCGCCGACATCGAGGGCACCCTCGATACCCGCTTCCGGCTCTTCACCGACACCGGCGGGCTGCACCGTCTCGCGGTCGAAGGCGCGATCGAGGATGCGACGATCGGACTGAAGCGCTCCGGCCTCCTCCTCGAACGGGAGCGCGTCGAGATCGAGGCCGAATTCGAGGTGGACCCGGTCGAGATCCGGCTCGTCCAGTCGCGACTCCAGGGCCCACAGCTCGCCATCGAGTTCCAGGGTTCGGTCCGTCGACCGATCCGCGAGCTGGCCCCCGCACGAATCGAGGCGCGGACCCGAAGCATCGACCTCGATGCGCTGCGTCGCTACGCCGAATCCCTCGCCGACGAGTCTCCCGAGGCCCTCACGATCGCCCGGCTGACCGAGCGCGTCGTCGCCGGCCGCGTGAAATCGATCGAGGTCGCGGGGACGGCGTCCCTCGGCGATTGGCAGGCCCTCGCCAGCGGCGAGGCGACCGACCTGCCGATCGGCTTCGTCCTCGGCGGATCCTTCGACCAGGTCGTCGTGAAGAGCGGGCCGCAGGACGCGCTCGAGAACCTCGAGGGCGAGGTCGAGTGGGTCGGTGACCAGATCCTCTTCAAGAACGGGCGCGGCACCTACCGCGGAACGAAGCTGCCCGAGATGAACGCCGTCATCAACGGCATGTCGAATCTCGCCCGCACCCGCCCGGAGGAGCGCGAGATCCTCCGCAGCCCCCCACCGCTCCCGGGACTCGGCCCGCTCTCGGGAATCCTCCGCCCGCGGAACCCGGACGCGCTGCCTCCGATCAAGGTCATCGCCCTCGCCCTCGATCGCCTCGAGCACCCGCTCTTCCGCTGGCCGATGGAAGACCTCGAGGTCCTGGTCGAGCCCCTCCGTCGCGGCATGGAGGTGACCGTCCGCAAGGGTCGGTGGGGCGGTGCGCGCGTGAAGGGCGAGGTCGTCTGGTTCAACGATCCCGAAGCCCCGTCCGTCTCTGCCACGCTCACCCTCTCTCCGCCGGATCCGCCGGATCCGCCGGCGACGCCCGCCGGCGACGGAACGGACACGCCTGCCGAAGTCGAGGCCCCGGCCGTGACGGAAGCGCCCGCCGATGGCCTCCTCGCCGACGGCCTGCCGGCCGCGCGATGGGCACAGGGGCGCTTCGAGATGGAGTTCCGCCCGCGGCGTTGGCTCCCCTTCCAGCGGGCGACCGGTCACGTCCGTCTCGAAGAGACCCGCATCCATCTCGACGATCTCGACATCGAGGTCGAAGAACAGGGCGCCCTCGCCGCGCGAATGGCACTCGACCTCGATCGCGACGACACCGTCGGCTTCGACACGAGCTTCGCGCTGACCGGCGCGCGCCTCGACGAGATCGGGCCCTTCGTCGCTCTGCCCGAAGGCCTCGCCATGGGACAGATCGAAGCGACGGGCTCCCTCGCGGGCCGCGTCCGCCCGAAGACCAACTTCATCGCCGAGCTCGAAGGTCGCGTCCGCGCGGACGCACGGGACGGCACGGTCCAGACGAGCCTGCCCCTGCTCTTCCGCCTCGCGAAGGCGACGGAGGGCTACAACCCCTTCGCGAACGAGGACCGCCTCGCCTACGAGACGATGGACGGGACCTTCGCGATCGATCGCGGCGTGATCTCGGTCGAGGACTTCGAGATCGAGGGCCCGCTCCGGGTCTTCGCCCGCGCCGACATCGACACGAACCCGAAGCCCGCCACGATCCGCAGCGTGGTCGGCATCTTCCTCTTCCGGAAGCCGTCGGCGCTCCTGGACAATCTGCCCCTCGTCCGCAGCTTCCTGCCCGGCTCCGAGCGCGGCCTCTTCGGCACCTACTTCGAGGTCGAGGGCGCGCTCGACGATCCGGACGTCGATGCGCTGCCGGTGCAGACGCTCATGTCGGGCGTGCCCGACGTGATCAAGGCGCCCTTCAAGGCCCTGAGGTACCTCTTCGACGGCGGAGGCGAGGACTCGTGAAGGCGCCGCCCGCCGAGCGAGCGCGCGACAAGGTATTGAGCCTCGAGGCCGCGAAGCACGCCGTGACCCGGGCCCGGCGTCGCGGAGACACGATCGTCTTCACGAACGGCTGCTTCGACCTTCTCCACCCGGGTCACGTGCGGAGCCTCGAGGCCGCACGCGCCCTCGGCGACCGTCTCGTCGTCGCCGTCAATCACGACGCGAGCGTGCGACGCCTGAAGGGACCCGATCGACCGGTCCAACCCGCGCGCGTGCGCAAGGAGATCGTCGCCGCCCTCACCGCCGTCGACTGGGTCGTGGGGTTCGACGGCGACACGCCGATCCGCGCGATCCGCGCCCTGCGGCCGGACGTCCTCGCGAAGGGCGGCGACTGGGCACTCGACGAGATCGTCGGACGCGAGGACGTCGAGGGCTGGGGCGGTCGCGTCGCCCGCCTTCCCCTGCTCGCGGGCCACTCGACCACGGCCACCGTCGCCGCCCTGCGAGACCGCAAGCGGCGGCGCTAGACGAAGCGGTTCGAGCTGCGCGCGGGGTCGTCGTCGGCGGGCTCCTCGGGCGCGCGCCGATACGGCTCGTCCAGGAGCGCCTCGATCCGTTCCGTGACCAGATCCGCGACGCCCCGGAACGCGAGCGCGTGGTCCCGCTCGGCGACGCCGGAGAAGGGCGCGTACGCCTCCTTCACGTGGAAGGCCGCGAGGTCTTCGTACCGGATCGGCGCGCCGATCCGGTAGGTCACGCGTCCCTTCCTGGCGAAGGGAGAGCCACCGGGATAGAGCGTGTCCGAGCCGTTGCAGCCGACGGGGACGATCGGGATCTGCAGGTGGAGCGCGATCTGTGCGATCCCGATGTGGCTGTCGAGGAGGCGGATCGAGCGCGTGCCCTGCGGAAAGATGAGCAGGTCGATCCCGAGATCCCGCGCCTCTTCGTTCAGCTCGACGAAGCGCGCCATCATCGCCAGGAAGAGCTCGCAGATGTAGTCGGCGTAGTCCCGATCCGCCGGCTCGAAGGGGAAGCCGAGCGGACTTCGCGGTTTGCGCAGCAGGAGCTCCGGGACGTCCGGCGGCTCCGGAAGCGGCGCCGCCTCGCCGGCGGCGCGTCGATCGACGACGTCCCGCAGGAGCGCGTACTCCTGATCGGTCGGCGTTCGCTGCAGGACCGACTGGAAATCCTTGGTGATCAGGTAGCCGCGCGAGACCGTCGGCAGCTGGAGCATGCTCTCCATGAACAGCGCGAGCAGTCGGTTCTCGTAGTACTTGCCCTTGACCCAGGCCGCCGTGAAGCGGCCCCATCGCTTCCAGATCGCGTACTGCCAGGGCCAGTAGTTGTATCGGTCCGTGTGGTTCATCGCGAAGATGACCGGGGCCTCGGGCAGGTTCTCCTCCCCTTCGATCTCGAGCTCCACGCCGGGCAGGTACACGTAGTTCGCGTGGAGCAGACGCCCGAGGATTCGTTGGGACAGGGGCCGCTGGGTCAGCCCCAGTCGCTTCAGGCGCGGCAGATCGAGCATCGGCCTAGCACGCCTCCGGCGGCGGAATCGCCAGCCCGAGCGCCACGCCGTCGACGTGCTCCGCCTGGATCGAAGCGAGCCAGGCGAAGGGATCCTCCTCGCCCCGGGCCACGCTCGCACGCGCGGACGCCAGCGCCGCCTCGCGGCGGAGCATCACGAGCGAACCGGCGGCGGCACTTCCGTGGACGATCGCGTCGGCTTCGGGCCAACAGGTGAGGGCGAGAACGACGTCCGGCTCGATCCCGCGCACGCCGACGAGGGCGAAGAGTACGCGCTCTTCGTCCGCCGCCGCGAGGGCCGCCACCCAACCGGACAGCGTCGATCTCGCTTCGGGTTCGCGCACCACGACGAAGCTCGCGGTGAGTACGTCGCGGGCGTGCTCGACCCGATCTCCGGGCGCCACCTCGAGGGGCACGAGCACGGCGGAGACGTTGCCCAGACGCGCCGAAACGGTCGTCGCCGACTGCGTCGCCCCTGCCCCGGAGAGCGCCATCGCGTCAGAATCCCCGCTCGTCCCGATCGAAGAACGTGGCGTCGAGGATCTGGACGTCGACCTCGGTTCCCGCCGTGACCCCGTCGGACTCGAGTGGCACGACGGCGAGGCCCTGACCGCGGATCATCGAGGTGAGCACGCCGGAGCTCTGGTTTCCGGTCAGGTGCGCGAGCACCCCGTCGCCGCTCCGCTCGAGGGTCACGCGAACGAAGTGGAGGCGACCGGCCTTCTTGCGGTAGTCGTCGGTCAGGGTCGCGCGAACGACGGGCCGATGGATCGCGCGATGGCCCATCATCCTGCGCAGCGCGGGCCGGACGAACTCCTCGAAGGTCACGGCGGTCGAGACGGGATTGCCCGGCAGACCGAAGACGAGCTGACCGGTCGACTCGATCACGCCGAACGCGAGCGGGAACCCGGGCTTCATCTTCACGCCCCAGAAGCGCAGCCGGCAGCCGACCTTCTCGAGGACGTCACGGACGTGGTCGTGATCGCCGACCGAGACGCCGGCGCTGCTCACGAGCACGTCGGCGCCGAGGCCCGCGCGCATCCGCGATTCGATGGCCTCGGGCGTGTCCTCCGCGATCCCGAGATAGATCGGCTCGGCGCCGATCTCGCGACACTGCGCCGCCAGGGTGTACGAGTTGGAAGAGACGATGCGTCCGCCGTCGGCGGGGCGATCCGGCTCGACCAGCTCGTCACCGCCCGAGAGGATCGCGACGCGCGGCCGCTGGTGGACGGAGACGATCGTTCGGCCCAGCGAGGCGAGCACCCCGAGATGGGCCGCGCCGAGGACCGCGCCTTCATCGATCAACCGGTCGCCGACCTCGAAGTCCTCGCCGCCATCGCGCACGTTCGCCCGTTCCGCGGGCTCGGTCCGGATCTCGACGGTCTCGGCGCCCTGGTCCGTATCCTCCTGCATGACGACCGCGTCCGCGGCGGGCGGGATCGGAGCGCCCGTGAAGATCCGCGCCGCCTCCCCCACGCCGAGGGGACGAGCCGCCTGACCGCCGGCCGGGACCTCGTAGGCGACCGGCAGGGTGCGCGGTGCCTCGGCGCTCACGCCGATCAGGTCCTCGCGACGGACCGCATAGCCATCCATCGCCGAACAGTCCGCCGGCGGATGCCGCCGCGCCGAGATCACGGCTTCCGCGAGCACGCGCCCGGCCGCGTCGGACGCGGAGATCGTTTCCGCGCCGAGGCGCGGCGTTTCTTCGAGGATCGCCGCCTGGGCCTCGGCGACGGTCAGTCCTTGCCGCATCGAGCTCCCGACTCCCCCGCGCGCCGCGCGTCGCCCACCAGCGAATCCTCCAAAGACTTCCGCATGGCCGTACGGTACCCGGTGTGAGCCGATCCGGGGAGCCCGTGAGGCGCGCGCCCGCGGGGTATCAACGGCGCGAGACCCCGTCCGGACCCCCGAAACCTGTGCCGATTCTGGACCTTGCAGCGATCCCACCCACCGCTAGATTCGCGCGCATCCGCCAACTGCCCAAAAAACAGGCAAAATTCATGAATCTCGACCTCCAGGGCATCTTCGATGCGCTCCTCGAAGGCGTCGTCGTTCTCGATGACGACGGCCGGGTCGAGTACAGCAACACCGAGGCCCGGCGCCTGCTCGACGCCGCCGTCCTCGAGGCCAGCGCCGGCAAGCGCCTGATCGACACCCTCGGCCCGGACCACCCCCTGTCCCGGATCGTCGACCGGGTCCGCGTCTCCGGTCGCCCCGCGATCCACGACGAAGTCGCGTTTCCTCGCCCCCTCGCCGCTCCGATCCCCGTCGACGTCTCGGTCTCGCTCCTCGGAAACGACCATCCGCGCCCCGGCGCACCGCGCCCCCTCGTCGCGACGATTCGGGACCGCAGCGCCGCCCGTTCCCTGCGCGAGGAGATCCGCGAGCGCGAGCGCCAGGAATCCTACGGACACATCGCCGCCGGCATCGCCCACGAGGTCAAGAACCCGCTCGGCGGCATCCGTGGTGCCGCCGAGCTCCTCTCCTACCGCGCGCAGGACGACCGCGCGCGGAAGGCCGCGGAGCTGATCGTCGGCGAGGTCGACCGGATCGCCGGGCTGGTCGACGAGCTGATGGTGTTCGCGCGCGGCGACGAGCTCGACCTCGAAGACGTGAACATCCACCAGCCCCTCGACTCCCTGCTCGACCTCCTCGAGCTCGAACGGGGCTACGAAGAGATCCACGTCAAACGCATCTACGATCCCTCGCTCCCGGAGCTGAAGGCGGACCCGGCCCGGCTCCAGCAGATCTTCCTGAATCTGGCGCGCAACGCGATGCAGTCGATGGAAGAGACCGGCGGGACCCTCACGCTCTCGACCGGGATGACCCTCGAACACCGGCTCGTCGGCTCCGACGGCCGACCCCGCCCGACCATCGAGGTCTGCGTCGCCGACACCGGACCGGGGATCGCGCCCGACATCCTCGACCGCCTCTCGACGCCCTTCTTCACGACCAAGCAGCGAGGCACCGGCCTCGGCCTCTCCGTCGCCCGTCATTGGATCCGTCGCCACGGTGGCCGCCTCCGCCTCGATTCCGTCGAAGGCGAGGGCACCCGAGCCATCGTCGACCTCCCCCTCGAGCCGCTCGTTCCGGCGCCGGAAGCGGACTCCCAGGAGCCCCTCGTATGAACTCCGCAACCGACGCGATGCGCGTCCTCGTCGCCGACGACGAAGCCTCCATCCGCTTCGTCCTCCAGGAGGTCCTCGAAGGCCTCGGCCATGAAGTGGTCGCCGTCGAGGACGGCGAAGCCGCGGCCCGCGAGCTCGCGAGTGAACCCTACGACCTCGCCTTCATGGACATCCGCATGCCCGGCATGACCGGGATCGAAGCGCTCCAGCAACATCGCGCCGCCGGCGGCGACGTCGCGATCGTGATCATCACGGCGCAGAACCTGCTCGACAACGCCGTCGAGTCGATGAAGTCGGGCGCCCTCGACTACCTGGTCAAGCCCTTCGCCCTCGCGGAGGTCGAAGCCCTCGCCGAGAAGGCGCGTTCCACGCGAGCGCTCAAGGACGAGGTCCGCTCGCTGCGGCGGCAGGTCGGACGCGCCGTCTCGCCGGGCGGCGATCGGCTCGTCGGGTCGAGCCCGGCCCTCCTCGAGATCTTCAAGACCGTCGGCAAGGTCGCGCCGCGCAACGTGCCCGTCCTGCTGACCGGCGAGAGCGGCACGGGCAAGGAGCTCGTCGCCCACGCGATCCACGCGGCCAGCCCCCGCGGCGAGGGCCCCTTCGTCGCGGTCAACGCCGCGGCGATTCCGCGGGAGCTCCTCGAGAGCGAGCTCTTCGGCCACGAGCGCGGTGCCTTCACGGGCGCGACCAGCGCACGGGCAGGCCGCTTCCGCGAGGCGTCGGGCGGAACGCTCTTCCTCGACGAGATCGGCGACATGCCCGTCGACCTCCAGGCGAAGCTCCTTCGGGTCCTCCAGTCGGGGGAGGTCACGCCGGTGGGCGGGCGCGATCCGATCGTCGTCGACGTCCGGATCATCGCCGCGACCCACCGCGATCTCGACGAAGGCGTGCGGGAAGGCTCGTTCCGCGAGGACCTGCTCTACCGCCTGCGCGTCGTACCACTCTCGATCCCGCCGCTTCGCGAACGGATCGAAGACGTCCGCACCCTCGCCCACCACTTCGCGGAGCGATACGCCCCCGAGCTGGCCGAGGGCCCGGTCAGCCTCCCGGACGCGACGGTCGAACGGCTCGAACGTCACACCTGGCCCGGCAACGTGCGCGAGCTCGAGAACGCGATCAAACGCGCTCTGGTCCTCTCGACCGACGAGGTCCTCGCGCCGAGCGAGTTCGACTTCCTCGAGTCGACGACCCCGGCGCCCGCCCCGACGACGAGCCTCGAATCCCTGGTGACGAGTGAAGTGGAAGCGCTGCTCGCGCGGAGCGAGGACGAGGGCGATCTCTACCGCGAGATCCAGGAGCGCGTCGAGCGACCGCTCCTCGAGGTCGTCCTCGAACGCACCGGCGGCAACCAGATCCGCGCCGCTGCGCTCCTCGGCATCAACCGCAACACGCTCCGCAAGAAGATCACCGAGCTCGCCATCGAGCTCCCGAAACGGGGCTGAGCCGTTGAGTGACCGCGCCGACCGCGGCCTCGACTACCGCGGACTCCACGTCCTGGCGGACGACGATCCGCGCTGGGCGAAGGACCCGGTCGAGCAGGCACGCGAGGCCTGCGCCGGCGGGGCCCCCGTCGTTCAGCTCCGCTCGAAGCACGCGACGGACCGCGAGGCCCTCGGCTGGGCACAGGCGATCCGCAGGCTCACCCGCGAGGCCGGCGCCCGCTTCGTCGTGAACGATCGCTTCGACCTCGCCCTCCTCGCCGAAGCGGATGCGGTCCACCTCGGTCAAGACGACCTGCCGCCGTCCGCCCTGCCGACGGACGTGCGCCGCCGGCTCGCCGTCGGTCGCTCGACCCACACGCCCGAGCAGCTCGTCGCGACCCGAGACGAAGACGTCGACTACGTGGCCTTCGGTCCCGTCTTCGGCACGACCTCGAAGGACTCCGACTACGATCGGCGCGGACTCGAGGCGCTGCGCGAGGCCGTGCGGCTCGCGGCGCCGCGACCGCTCGTCGCCATCGGCGGGATCACCGCGGATCGCGTGGCGTCGCTGCGGGAAGCCGGGGTCGCGGGCTTCGCGGTCATCTCGGTCGTGGCCGCGGCCGAAGATCCGGTCGCGGCGACGGCGGATCTCGTGGCGCGATTCGCGCGGGCGGAACGATGACTGAAGTCGGGCTTCGAGCGGTCTCTGCGGTGGGCTTCGTCGTGCTCCTCGGGATCACCGTCCTCTGCTCGACGAATCGAGGCGCGATCGATCGGCGGACCGTGCTCGTGGGCGTCGGACTGCAGGTGGGGATCGCCGTCCTCCTGCTGGCGACCCCGATCCGCGACGCGATGCTGCCCTTCTTCGAACGGCTGGTGTCGCTCCTCCTCGCGTGGTCCCAGGCCGGGGCGGGCTTCCTCTTCGGTGCGCTGCTCGAGCAGGGGGAGAGCTTCGCCCTCGGCGTCCTGCCGCTCATCATCTTCATGGGCTCGCTCTTCGGCGTGCTCTACCACCTGGGCCTCGTCCAGCCGCTCGTGCGGGTATCGTCGCGAAGCCTGTCTCGCGCGATGGGGGTCTCCGGCGCGGAGGGACTCGCCGCCGCCTCGAACGTCTTCGTCGGCATGATCGAGTCGGGCATCGTCGTCGGCCCCTATCTGGCCCGCATGACCCGAAGCGAGCTCTTCGCCTTCATGACCCTCGGCATGTCGACCATCGCGGGGACGGTGCTCGTGACCTACGCGAAGATCCTCGGCGCGGCCCAGTACGCGGGACACCTGATCGTCGCGAGCCTGATCTCCGCGCCCGCCGCCCTCGTGGTCGCGAAGATCATGATCCCGGAGACGGAGACGCCGGAGACCGCCGGCGGCGACGCGATCGCCCACGAGGAGCGCGCCGAGAACGTGATCGACGCGGCGGCGGTCGGCGCCCTCGCCGGGCTGAGGCTCGCGCTCTCGATCGGTGCGCTGCTGATCGCGTTCGTCGCGCTGATCGCCCTCGCGAACAGCGCCATGGGCGCGATCGGGGGTCTCCTCGGCCAGCCGGACCTCACGCTGCAGGCCCTCTTCGGCTGGCTCTTCGCGCCCGTCGCCGCTCTGATGGGCGTGCCCTGGGCGGAGGCGCGCGAGGTGGGGGCGCTGATCGGCGTGAAGACCGTGTTGAACGAGTTCATCGCCTATCACGACCTGGCGGCGGCGGTCGAAGCGGGCCGGGTCGGCCCGCGGAGCGCATTGATCGCGAGCTACGCGCTCTGCGGCTTCGCGAATTTCGGCTCGCTGGCGATCCTGCTCGGCGGTCTCGAAGCCCTGGCCCCCGAACGACGCCCCGAAGCGGCGCGCCTTGGACTACGCTCGATCCTGGCCGGCACGATCGCCACGTGCCTGACGGGTTGTCTCGCCGGCTTGATCGCTTGATCGCAGGGCGGCGCCCCGTCCGTGCGATCCGAGCCCCCGGAGATCCGCCGCATGCCCGCGTCCAGAACCGCCACCCGGATCGCCCCGATCGTCGCTGCGATCTTCGTCCTGGGCTGGCTCTATCTCGGACTGCGACTGGAGAGCTGGATCAACCTCGTCGAGCCCGAGCGCCTTCCGGAGGTCGGCCCGCAGGCGGAGGCCCTCCACGGAACGAGCTTCGTCGCCGATCTCCACGCGGACTCGCTCCTCTTCGGTCGGGACCTGCTCGAGCGCAGCACGATGGGTCACGTCGACCTGCCCCGCCTCCAGGAAGGCGGCGTCGCACTCCAGGTCTTCTCACTTCCGACGATCGTGCCCTTCGGGCTGAACATCGAACGGAACGTGGGCGACGGCCTCGACTCGCTGACCGTCGCCGGTCTCGTGCAGCTCTCTCCGACGGCCCTGCTCGGACCGACCGGGCGCGCGCTGCATGCCGCCGAGCGCCTGGAGGATTTCGCCGCGGCCTCCGACGGAGAACTCGTCGTGATCCGGACGCGGGCGGATCTCGCCGCGCTCCAGGCCGCGCGTGCCGAGGGCGCCGACACGACCGGCGCCCTGCTCGCGCTCGAGGGCGCCCACGCCCTCGAGAGCGATCCGGAGAACCTCGGTCGCCTCTTCGATGCGGGCTACCGCATGATCGGCCTCACCCACTTCTTCGACAACGACTACGCCGGCTCGGCCCACGGCGTCGAGCGCGGCGGCCTCACGCCCCTCGGCCGCGCGACCCTCGCCGAGATGGAGGCGCGAGGCATCACCCTCGATCTCGCCCATCTCGCCCCGGTGGCCGTCGACGAGGCGCTCGATCGGTCGACGCGCCCCACGGTCTTCTCGCACGGGGGCGTGCGCGGGACCTGCGACAACCAGCGCAACCTCTCCGACGAGCACGTACGGCGGATCGCGGCCGGCGGCGGCGTCGTCGGGATCGGCTACTGGGAGTGGGCCGTCTGCGGAACGACACCGCGGGACGTCGCCCGCGCCATCACCTACGTGGTCCGTCTCGTGGGCGCGGACCATGCCGCGCTCGGCTCCGACTACGACGGGGGCACGACCGTCGGCTTCGACACGAGTCAGCTGGCGGCCCTCACCCAGGCACTGCTCGACGAGGGGCTCACGCCGGGCGAAGTCCGCAAGGTCATGGGCGACAACGTGCTGCGCGTGCTCGCCGAGAACCTCCCGCCGGCGGGACTCGCCGCGGACGACGCGCCCTAGGTTCCGGCGCCCAGCGCGAGCCGCGAAGCCGACCCGCTCCGTCAGGCGCCGAGCTCGCCGCCCGGTGAGGACGACTCGGGCGCCGGCGCGTCCGGCTCGCCCTCGAAGAACATCTGGAGCATCAGGACGGCGACGCCGACGACGATCCAGCAGTCGGCCATGTTGAAGGTCGGCCAGACGTATCCGCCGATCAGACGGAAGTCGAGGAAGTCGATCACCTCGCCGTAGTAGAGCCGGTCGGTCAGATTGCCGAGGGCACCCCCGAGGATCCCGCCGATCGCCAGGGGCGCCAGCCGCTCCTCCGGCTCGACCTTGGCGAGGAAGTAGAGCAGCAGCCCGACCGCGAGGGCGCCGGTCCCCAGGAAGAAGGCCTGCCGGAGCCCCTCGGGCATCGTGGCCAGGAAGCTGAAGGCGCCGCCCGGGTTCCGCACGTGGGTCAGGTTGAAGAACCCGTCGATCACCGTCTGCCGCTCGCCGTACGCGAAGCGGTCGACGATCGCGATCTTCGTCGCCTTGTCGATCACGAAGGTGATCAGGAAGGTGGGAAGGAAGATCCAGAGCTTTCGGGACAGGGTCGGCACGGGCGGGAGGGTACCCCATCGCAGCCGCCTTGACCCCGGGGGAATCACGTCAGATCGCGGAGATCTGCCCGAGACGATGCGTCGTCCGCCCAGATATTACATTTTTTGCGTTCGATCTCCCGATCAGGTAATCAAATGCCCGTGCAGCAACCGACCGCGCGCAGCCTCGTGCTCGACCTCCTCTCGACCCTCCGGCGAGGGACGATGCCCGTGCGCGCGTTGGTCGAGGCCGGCGCCCTGCTCGGGATCGAGGAGAACAACGTCCGTGTGAGTCTCGCGCGCCTCTACGCCTCCGGTCGCATCGAGCGGGACGAGCGAGGGCGGTATCGCCTCGGTCCCGCCGTCGCCGCGATCAGCGGACGTCTGCGGAGCTGGCGGGACCTCGGCCAGCGCCAACGCGCCTGGAAGGGGGACTGGATCGCCGTCCACTGCGCGCGCCTCGGCCGCGGGCCGGCGCGCCGCCGCCGGGAGCGCGCCCTCGAGCTGCTCGGATTCCGCGCGCTCGAAACCGGCTTCTCCCTGCGCCCCGACAACCTCCGCGGTGGCGTCGACGGCGTGCGCGAGCAGCTGGTCTCCCTCGCGACCGGAGCCGACGCGACGGATACGGCCCTGGGCCGCGTCTTCGTCGTCCGGGACCTCGATCCCTCGAGCGACCTCGAGGCCCGAAGCCTCTGGGACGCGGCCGCCCTCGCCGACGAAGGCCGCGCGTCCCTCGCGGATCTCCAGGCATCCGAAGCCCGCCTCGAACGGCTCTCCGACGAAGAGGCGATGGTCGAGTCGTTCCTGGTCGGCGGCCGCATCCTTCGTCAGCTGGTTCGCCACCCGCTGCTCCCGCCCGAGATCCTCGACCCCGCGCCGCTGCGTGATCTGCTCGACGCGATGAAGCACTACGACGCCCGCGGACGCGACGCCTGGGCCCGCTTCCTCTCCCGTCACGACGTTCCCCACCGTGCCCTCCCCCTCGACGCCCGCGAGCCGACCGCGGACCGACCCGGCGCGCTCCATTGAGGCCGCCGTCCCGATCGCCCGCGCGCCGGGCGCCTGCTTCGCACCTCGCCGGGAGACCGGCCTCGAACCCACTCGCGACGAATCGCGAATCCAACCCGGAGTTCCGATCATGATGGTCACCGCCCCGCCGTCCGACGAGATCCAGGACGCCCCCGAAGAGCCGATCCTCGGCAACGCCCACTGGCTCTCGAAGTTCACGAAAGAAGAGCGCAAGGAGATCCTCTCCTTCGACGACAAGCGGAGCGTCTGGACCCTCGTCTTCAACTGGTCCGTCGTATTCGGCGCGATGGCCCTGGTCGGGATCTCGAGCGGCTTCTGGCTCGTCCTGACGATCCCCCTCGCGCTCTTCCTGATCGGGGGGCGTCAGCTGGGCTTCGCGATCGTCATGCACGACGCAGCCCACCACGCGTTCCTGTCGAATCGCAAGTGGAACGACCTCGTCGGCAACTGGCTCGGCGCCTATCCGACCTGGTCGGACGTGAAGCCCTACCGCCCCTACCACCTGGTCCACCACGCCAAGACCGGGACCGAGGAAGATCCGGACCTCTCGCTGACGCTGCCCTTCCCGCTCACCCGGTCGAGCTTCCGGCGCAAGGTCTGGCGCGACCTCTCCGGGCAGACCGGCTGGACCCAGATCAAGCAGACCTTCCTGCGCGACATGGGCTGGGGGAATCGTCGGACCCAGCGCAACCAGGGGCTCGAGCCCGGCGAGAAGCCGGACGTCGGCTGGCACAAGATCGCGCCGGTCGCGATCACGAACCTCGTGATCTTCGCCGTGCCGGCGAGCTTCGGTCGACCGGAGCTCTACCTGCTCTGGGTCGTCGCGCTCTTCACGACCTACCGCCTGGTGATCCGCATCCGCGCGATCGGCGAACACGCCCTGTCGGGCCCCGCTGAGGACCCGCTGCGCAACACGCGGACGACGATCGCCTCGTGGTGGGAGCGGCTCTTCCTCGCCCCGAACTTCGTCAACTACCACCTCGAGCACCATCTGCTCATGACGGTGCCCCACTACAACCTGCCGAAGATGCACCGCATGCTGCGGGACAAGGGGCTACTCGAGAACGCGCTCGTCTCGAACGGCTACCTCGAGGTGCTGCGCCGGGCGACGTCGAAGCCCGAAGCGCCGACGGAGGCCGCGGCGGCCTAGCAGACGGGAGCGTCGCTTCGCCCGCCGACCTTGAGCGCCGCGTCCGCGCCCGCGCGCTGGAAGACCGGATCCGGCGCGCGGCGGTCCTCGCGCCAGCACGCTTCCGTCATCTTGATCGCGTGCTCCTGGATCGAGCACGCCGCGTGGTAGCGGGTCTCGTCCCAGTCCCCGGCGACGCGGATCACCTCTTCGTCGTCCTCCGGCGCCCCGTCCGGCTCGCCGAAGATCGAGTGGAGCGCGCCGACCGCCTGGAGCACGAAGCCGCAGGCAGCGACGCGATCCTCGGGCTCGAGATACGGAAGCAGGATCCGCAGACCCGACGGAATCGTCAGCGCGTGGACGTAGGCGATCCGCGCCGTGGGATGAGCGACGTAGAGCCCCGCCGCGCCGAGACAGAGGGTGTCGAGCCAGGCGTCGACCTCGTCCGGAGACGGCAGCCGCGCTTGCCCGACGGCCTCGGCGAAAGGCGCCCAATCATCGAGCCGCTCGACCACGCGAAAGAAATACCCCGATCGTGCCTCGGCGTCGCCGAGCAGGGGCCACGCGCCGAGCGCCGCGTCGAGCGCCGCGTCGAGGCTCGCTTCCTTCGGCGTCGAGCCCGGTGTGCCCGGCAGCGTCTGATACCGCGCGGCCCAGTAGGCGAGACCGTGGGCCACCTCCTGGCGCCGCGCGGGGTGGTCCTCGCGTTCGAGCGCGCGCAGCCCGTGCACGACGCGGAGCAGACCGTGGCCCGCGGCGGCGAAGAGCCCCGGCAGGAGCGCGGGGACCTCGCTTCGAAGCAGGGTCGTGACGTCCCCCTCCCGCACGCGTTCCTCGAACGTCGTCACCCACTCGGGCGCGCGCTCGATGTGGCCGAGGGCCTCGCCCCAGGCCGCCCGCGGAATGGACGCGCCCCGTTCGAGCGGAGGCAGCCGCGGCGCGTAGACGTCGACGAACGCCGGAATCTTCGCCTGGTGCCCGAGACGTTCCAGGGCCTCTGCGCCCATGGGTCCGTGGTTCGCGAGTCCCCCCGCGTACTCGAGCCCCACCTGCTGGAAGCGTTCGAGTGCCTCGTCGTAGTTGCTCATCGTCCGTCGCCCCGTCTGCGCGCGCCGGGGGCCGGGCCAACCGCTCCGACCGCCCGCGCCGGCGGATCCTAGCGGCCACGCGCGGCCCCGCGTACTCGCCGCCGCGCGCCCCGCCAGCTGCTAAGATCCGCCCGCGCCCGGCCCAGAGCCCCAAGCCCCGCTTCGGCGGAGTGGCCGAGACCGACCCTTCGAGCGACCGGACGCCCGGTGCTCGGTTCCGATCCTCACTTCTCCATCTCCTCATCGCGCCGGGTCCATCCGGTTCCCGCGACCCGACGCCACCCAAAGGAACGCCGCCATGGCCGACCCCGTGAGCCCCGCGCAGGTCCTCGACGCCCTGCGCCCGATCATCGACCCCGACTTCGGCAAGAGCATCGTCGACCTCGGCTTCATCAAGGACCTGAAGGTCGACGGACCGACCGTCTCCTTCTCGATCGAGCTGACGACGCCGGCCTGCCCGGTCAAGGACGAGTTCAAGGCCGCCGCGAAGCAGCGGGTCGAAGCCCTCGACGGCGTCGACGAGGCCGCGGTCACGATGACCGCGAACACGCGGCAGGCGAGCCGGACCGGCGGCGGCGAAGGCGATCAGCAGGTGAACCTGCCCGGCGTGAAGAACATCATCGCCGTGGCCAGCGGCAAGGGCGGCGTCGGCAAGAGCACGACGGCGATCAACCTCGCCCTCTCCCTCCGCGACCAGGGCGCCCAGGTCGGGATCCTCGATGCCGACGTCTACGGCCCGTCCCTCTCTCTGCTCGCGGGCGTGCACGGGCGTCCGGACACGACCCCGGACCGCAAGATCATGCCGCTGATCGGCCAGGGCATGAAGTTGATGTCGATGGCGTTCTTCATGAACGACGACTCGCCCGTCATCTGGCGCGGTCCGATGGTCCACGGCCTGGTCAAGCAGTTCCTCACCGACGTGCAGTGGGGCGAGCTCGACTACCTGATCGTCGACATGCCCCCCGGAACCGGTGACGCTGCCCTCACGCTCACGCAGATGGCGCCGCTCTCCGGCGCGGTCATCGTGACGACCGCCAACGACCTCTCGCTGATCGACGCCCGCAAGGGCCTCCAGATGTTCGAGAAGGTCGGCGTGCCGATCCTGGGCATCGTGGAGAACATGTCCTACTTCACGCCCAGCGAGCTGCCCGACAAGAAGTACTACATCTTCGGTCAAGGCGGCGGTGAGCGCGTCGCCAAGGAGCTCGGCGTCGATTTCCTCGGCGAAGTCCCGATCGACCCTCGAATCGCGGAGAACGGCGACGTCGGTCAGCCGATCGTGGTCAGCGAGCCGGACTCGCCCTCGAGCGCGGCGCTTCGCAGGATCTCCGGCGAGGTCGCGCGAAAGGTCGCGATGCTGGCGGTGCAGAACCCGCCGATCGCGGATGCGAACATCACCTGGGTGAACTGATCCTTCGGCGCTGCGCGCCTCTCGAAGCGCCGCTTCGCGGCGGCGCTTCTTGCGCTGAGGGCTCGGCCTTCTGGTCGGCGCGCCGCGCCCCTCGAAGCGCCGTTTCTTGCGCTGAGGGCTCCGGGGGTGGCTCCGTTCAGCTTCCGGGCTCGTACCAGATGGACGAGCCGACGGCGCGTTCGTGGATGGAGTGTGGTTTCGGAGGGGGGATGCCCAGGCGTTTGGCGTCGTAGGTGGACCAGCGCGGGGTGGCGATCTCGAGGGCGCGGGCGTAGTAGAAGGCGCGTTGGTCGGGGTCGAAGTCGGGATCCTGCCAGAAGGCCGAGAGGTCCGCGGCGCCGACCGAGTCTTCGTAGGTCGCGCTCGCGACGTCGACCGTCGACGGGAGCGACACGAGGCGTCCCGCCTCGTCGGGCACGCGTCCGTCGGACGCGGCGATCTCGTAGACGCGCTCGTGACTGCGACCGGCGTCGTCGAGCCAGCCCTTGATGATCTGCAGGCGATCGAGGTTCGCCCCATCCGGGTCCTTGAGCGCCCAGACGAGGAACGCGGGCGCTTCCGGGTTCTCGTGCGGCCGCAGCGTCCCGCCCATCGGCACACCGCGGCGGTAGCCCTCGCGGATGCCGTCCGACCGTTCGAGCAGGCTGGCTTCGAGATCCCAACCGCCGAACATGCGCACGCGAATCCGCGGGCCCGAGGTCGCGAAGGTTTCTTTTCGGCGCATCGCTGCGAAGAGCGACGCCCGCGTATTCTCCTCGGCCCAGATCCCTGCGAGGCCGGCCGCGCCCCACTTCGACGCGGGCAGGAACCCCTCCGGAATCAACGTCGCCTGATCGAGACGGATCGCCGCGGTCCCGTCGAGCATCGGTAGCTTCCCGAAGAACGCGTCCTCTTCGATCGGGGACGCGGCCCCGTGGCCGTCACTGCTCCCGATCACGCCGAAGTCGAAGGGATTCGAGCCGGACCGGGCGGCGATCTCGAGTCCCACGCGCTGGGCCGCGCGGGCGTACCCGCCGCGAAGATCCAGGGCCTCGCTGGCGGGAAGCAGGCCTTCCTGGATCTCGAAGTCGGCGAACTCGTCTTCGGGCGAGAGCGCCGGGTGGGTCTCGGACGTGCCCTTGACCTGGAAGATCTCCGTGAGCGGCTCGTTGCGGCGCCGCGTCTCGATGTAGTCGGCGTCGAAGGCGTTGCCCGTCATGTCGGTCGTGGCGAAGGTCAGACCGCCGGAGAGGTTCGGATTGTGTGGGATCGCGAGCACCGGAATCCCGGCCTCCCGCTGACGGTCGAGCTCCGCCCACAGATCGCGCGAGTTCCGCGCCTCTTTGGCGCTCGCGGCAAAGTCCGGCGCGCGGCTGCTGCCGTAGATCACGTTGCGATGCAGGTGGATCCCGTTGTCTCCGCCGCGGGTCCACTCGTAGGCGATGAACGTGGTGAAGGCGCCGGGGTCGTTGTGCTGCTCGGCGGCGCCGATGATCGTCTGCCAGGCATCGCTTCGGATCTCGTCGGTCTCCGGCGGGAGCTCCATCGCGAGGTTGTCCCAGAGCTCGCCCATCGTCCGCTGATAGAGCAGGGTCAGGGCGAGACGCGAGTCGTTCTGGAGCCGGTCCCGAAGAGACCGCTCGACGAGCACCCCTTCGTTGCGTTCCCGTGTGATCCCCAGGAACTCGGAGTGGTCCGTCACGGCCGCGAAGTCGAGGGGCTTCGAGAGTCGGATCTCGCTCCCATTGCCGTGGGCCAGACTCGCCCCCTTCGCGAACCGGTAGGCGTCGTCGGGCATCGCCCGGACGCCGAAGACGAACGCGTCCGCGGACAAGGCGGTGTGGATGTGGAGATCACCGAAGAAGGCCTGCCGATCTGGCGCGGGCGGCCGGCGCTCGAGCGGCCTCATCGGCTTCGCATTCGCGGGATCGAACGCGGGCTCGAGCGTCGGATCGGCCGGCGGCTTCTGGAGCCCGACCACGAGGACCCAGCCGACGGCGAGTGCGACGAAAGCCGCCAGGATCAGCAGGAACGTTCGAAGGACTCCCCAGACGGACATGGACGACACCTCTTCGGGGCCATTCCCGCCGCCCCACGCAGGGAGAGCGAGGAACGGGCCGTCGCGCGCTACGTGAATCGGACCTCGACGTGGCCGAGTGCGTCGAACTCCGCCCGCACGACGTCGCCGGCCTGGACGTCGACCGCGCGCGTGCAGGAGCCCGGAAGCACCGCCTGGCCGGCTTCGAGGGCCACGTCGAATCGGCTGACGGTCTGGGCGAGCCAGGCCACGGCGGTGACCGGGTTGCCGAGGACCGCCGCCGAGGTCCCGGATTCGACCACCTCGCCGTTGCGCAGGAGGCTCGCCTCGATCGCGCGCACGTCGACGTCGGTCAGCCGGACCGGGTTCCCGCCGAGCACGACCTTCGCCGAGGACGCGTTGTCGGCGATCGTGTCGACGATCCCGATCTTCCAGTCGGCGATCCGGCTGTCGATGATCTCGATCGCCGGGAGGACGAACTCCGTCGCGCGGATCACGTCCGCGGCGTTGCACCCGCGCGCCGGCAGCGCGTCGCCCAGCACGAACGCGACTTCGATCTCGACCCGCGGCTGGATCATCGCGCTCATGGCGACGTCGTGTTCCTCGAAGACGAACATGTCGTCCAGGAGGTGACCGTAGTCGGGCTCGTCCACACCCATCATCTCCTGCATCGCCCGGGACGACAGACCGACCTTGTGACCACGGACCGCCGCGCCCGCTTCGACGCGTCGCTCGATGTTGTGGAGCTGGATCCGATAGGCGTCCGTCACGTCGAGATCGGACCAGCGCGCGGCGAGCGGCTCGATCGGCTTCCTGGACGCCTCCGCGTCGTACAGCGCGGCGGCGACTTCCTGGAGCGTCGCGTCGGTCGTCATTCGGAGTCCTTTCGGGGCCTGGCCCGAGCGCTCGGTGCCGACCTATCCATCGGCCGTCAGGAAGTCGATCGAGATCCGCTCGAACTCCCGGGCGTGCTCGAGCTGCGCCCAGTGTCCGCAGCGAGGGAAGACGTGCAGGCGCGCGTTCTCCATCCGGTGGAGCATGAAGAGCGCGCCATCGAGGGGCAGGACCCGATCGTCGCGGCCCCAGGTGATGAGCGTCGGGTGCGTGACCCGGTGGATCTCCCGCCAGATCTCGCCCTTCCTGCGCTGCTCCTCGTCGGGCCCCATGACCGTCATCAGGAACCGCGCGAGGCCCTGGATCACCCCCGGATCGCTCGCGACCGACCAGCGCTCCTCGATCAGCTCCTCGGTCACGAGGGCCTGGTCGTAGACCATGATCCGCACGAACTCCTCGAGCTTCTCGCGGCTCGGACCGGGCGGCGCCAGGAATCGCCCCAGGATCTTCACGCCCTCCGTCGGCTCGGGAGAGAGCACCGGGATGCAGGCGCCTCCGGGCCCCATCTGCACCAGCCGATTCGCACGATCCGGGTAGTCGAGCGCGAAGCGGAAGGCCGTCCCGCCGCCCAGCGAGTTGCCGAGCAGATGCGCCGACGGAATCTCGAGCTCGTCCAGGAGGTCGCGCAGCGCACGCGCGGCGACGACGTTGAACTGCTCCTTCGACTCGGGCTTGTCGGAGAGTCCGAACTGGGGCTGATCGACGAGGAGCACGCGGAAGTGCGAGGCGAACGCGGGCAGGTTCTGCTTGAAGTTGCTCCAGCCGGTCGCGCCGGGCCCGCCGCCGTGCAGCATGACGAGCGTGTCGCCCTCTCCCGCCTCGTTGTAGTGGATCCGCAGATCGCCGAGCTGGGCGGATCGACTCGTGGACTCGAAGGTCAGATCGTCTGCCATGGTTCCGTCCTCTCTATCCGGGCCCGCGGAGCTGGAGCTCGCGAGCGATGTCGATCAGCTGGTCTTCCTGGCCCCCGACGAGCTTGCGCTCCCCTGCCCGGGTCAGGATCTCGACCGGCGAGACCTCGAAGCGCTCCGCCTGGGCGAAAGCATGCTTGAGGAAGCTCGAGTAGACCCCCGCGTACCCCATGGTGAGCGAGAGCCGATCGACGACGCACTCCTCGGGCATGATGGGGCGCACGACCTCCTCGGCGGCGTCCATGATGCGCATCGGGTCGACTCCGGTCCGGAGACCGAGCTTCGTGCAGACCGCGACCAGGGCTTCGACGGGGGCGTTGCCGGCGCCGGCGCCGAACCCGCGCGTCGATCCGTCGACCTGAACCGCGCCGGCCCGGATCGCGTGAACACTGTTCGCGACCGCGAGCGAGAGGTTCTGGTGGGCGTGGAAGCCGACCTGCGCGTCACTCCCCAGCTCGCCGACCAGCGCCGCGACGCGATCCGAGGCGTCCTCGAGGATCATCGCGCCGGCGGAATCGACCACGTAGACGCACTCGCAGCCCGCGTCGGCCATGATGCGAGCCTGCCTTGCCAGCGCTTCGGGATCGGACGAATGCGCCATCATCAAGAAGCCCACGGTCTCCAGCCCGAGCTCTCGCGCGAGGCCGAAATGCTGGACCGAGACGTCCGCTTCGGTGCAATGGGTCGCGATCCGGATGATGCGAACGCCGAGGTCCGCGGCGGCCGCGATGTCGTCCTTCACGGCGACCCCGGGCAGCATGAGCGCGGCGATCTTCGCCGAGGACGCGTGCTCGACCGCCGTCGCGATCAGCTCGCGCTCGTCCACGGCACTTCGACCGTAAGCGAAGGAGGATCCGCTCAGTCCGTCTCCGTGGCTGACCTCGATCGCCGGCACGCCGGCGGCATCGAGGGCGGTCACGACACGAGCCACTTCGGCGGACGTGAACGCATGGCGCTTGGGATGGGACCCGTCGCGCAGCGAAGAGTCGGTGATCCGGACGTCGAGGTCCTTCGGGAAGCTCATCGGCCCTCCGTGGACGCGAGGCGCTCGCCCACCCGGACCGCGGCGGCGGTGATGATGTCGAGGTTGCCCGCGTAGCGAGGAAGGAAGTCACCGGCTCCCTCGACCTCGAGCAGGACTTCGACGCGGTCCTCCGCGAACTGGGGCTCCGCGACCAGGCGGTAGCCCGGAACGTACGCCTGGACTTCCGCGACCCGCTTCTCGATGGCGGCGGCGACGGTCGGTCGATCCGCCTCGGGCGAGAGGCTGCAGAAGACGGTGTTGCGCATGATCATCGGCGGGTCCGCGGGATTCAGGACGATGATCGCCTTGCCCCGTTCCGCCCCGCCGAGGACCTCGAGCGCATGGGAGGTCGTACGCGTGAACTCGTCGATGTTCGCCCGCGTTCCGGGCCCGGCCGATGCAGACGCGATGCTGGCGACGATCTCCGCGTACTCGACCCGCGTCACCTCGGAGACCGCGTGGACGATCGGCGCGGTCGCCTGACCGCCGCAGGTCACCATGTTCACGTTCGGCTGGTCGCTGAGCGCCTCCAGGTTGACGGGGGGCACGACGTAGGGACCGACGGCGGCGGGGGTGAGATCGATCGCCGTGATCCCGAGCGCCCGATAGCGCGGTGCGGCCTTGCGGTGGACCGCCGCAGACGTGGCTTCGAACACGAGGTCCGGCCGCTCCGCGCGCTCGAGGAAGGCGTCGACGCCGTCGCTCGAGACCTCGAGCCCCGCGCGGCGCGCCTCCTCGAGCCCCGCGCTCGAAGCGTCGATCCCGACCATCCAGCGCGGCTCGATCCGATCGGATCGCAGGAGCTTCCACATCAGGTCGGTGCCGATGTTGCCGGAGCCGACGATCGCGGCGGATCTCGGCGCGGCCGTGCTCAAAGCATGCTCCCGAGCGGCACCGACCCGCCGAGCGCCGGCGCCCCGTAGATCATCAGCCCTCGCTCGGTGTCGTTGATCGCGTGGACCCGGGCGGCATGGACATCGCGCCAGGCGCGCTGGATCGGGCTGTTCAGAAAGATCGCCCTGCCCCCCGCGCTCTCGAAGACGCGGTCCGTCGCCTTCATGGCCGCCCGCGAGCCGAGCACCTGATCGCGGCGAACGCGGCCCCGAAGCTCGTCGGGGATCGCCTCGCCTTCCGTCGCGAGCGAGAGCATTTCGTCGATGTTGTGGCGCTGCTGGAGGCGAGCGCCGTCGAGCTCGGAGGTGGCCTCCGCGAGACGCACCTGCGCGAAGGGATCGGCCGAGGCCTTCTCGCCGTACGACGCCCGGATCCGCGTGAGGGTGTAGTCGCGGTAGGCCTCGACCGCTCCGACCGCGATGCCGATCGTGGCGGCCGTGATCGCGTTCGCGAACACGGAGGCGAAGGGCAGGCGATAGATCGGATTGTCGTGGACGCCAGCACCCCCGATCTGGCTGGCGGTCGGCTGCGCGCGGTGCTCGGGGACGAAGACGTCGTCGACCACGATGTCGTTGCTGCCGGTTCCCGAGAGCCCCGTGACGTGCCAGACGTCGTCGATGGTGTAGTCCGAGGCCGGCAGGAGGAAGGTCACGTGATCGGGAATCCCGTCCTTGACCACGATCCCGCCGAGGAAGACCCAGTCGCAGTGGCCGCAGCCCGACGAGAAGCTCCAGCGCCCGTTCAGTCGATAGCCGCCCTCGACGGGCTCGACCGCCCCGGTCGGGGCGTAGCTGGACGAGACCAGCGTCGACGGATCCTCGCCCCAGACCTCCTCCTGCGTCTCCTCGGGGAAGAGCGCGAGCTGCCAGGGGTGGACGCCGACGACGCCGCAGACCCAACCCGTGGACCCGCACGCCGCGGCGATCTCGGTCGTCGCCTCGTAGAAGGCGCTCGGAGGGAGCTCGTGTCCGCCGAAGCGCTTCGGCTGGAGGGCGCGGAACAGGCCCGCCTCCTGCAGCGCCTTGACCGAAGCCTCCGGAAGGATCCGATCGAGCTCGGTCTGGCGGGCGCGCTCGCGTAGCTCGGGCGCGAGCGCCCGAGCGTTTTCGACCAGTGTCGTGGCATCCATGTGGCGATCTCCTGCAGTCCGTGTGGCGTGGTTTCAGTCGCGAAAGCCGACGCTGAAGTCGTGTCCCCAATGGCTCACGGCGGTGATCTCGGAGGTCGAGACGTCATCGGAGTCGAGACGCAGGCCGCCGAAGCCGTATTCGACGTCGAAGCCGGAGGGCGACTTCAGGTAGAACGAGACCATCTCGTCGTTCGTGTGGCGACCGAGGGTCGCGGAGAGCTTCACCCCGGCGCGCTGACAGCGGTCGAGGGCGAAGCCGACCTCGTCGAGGTCGGCCACCTCGAGCATGAGGTGCGAGAGGCCTGCCGGGTGCGGCGCTTCGATCAGCGCCAGGGAGTGGTGCCTCGGATTGCAGTGGAAGAAGTCGAGGCGCGTTCCGCCCTCCCCCGATTCGTCGGGCCCGAGTCGCATCCGATCCGTGGGTCGGAAGCCGAGCAGCTCCGCGTAGAAAGCGGCGGTCTCGTCGTAGGCGGGCGCGGGCAGGACGACGTGACCGAGCCCCTGGTCCCCGGTCACGAACGCCGAGACACCGACCGGCGAAACGAACCGGCTGTCGGAGAGGATCGGGGAGTGGAAGAGCTCGAGCCGGTTGCCCGAGGGATCCGCGAGGTGGATCAGCTCCCCGACCCGCCGACGAAACGCCTCGGCGGAGGTCGCGCGCTCGACCGCGACGCCCGCGGACCGCAGCCGCGCTTCCATGTCCGCGAGGGCCTGCGCGTCCCGGACCTCCCAGCCGACCGAGTGCAGGCGTTCCTGCTCTCCGGAGGTGACCGCCAGGCGATAGGGACGCTCGTCGAGACGGAGCCAGAGGTCGTCGCCGTCGTCTACGGCCTGGGCGCCGAGGACGTCCGCGCCGAAGACGCGCCAGTCGTCGAGTCGCGCCGACTCGACGCGGACGTATCCGAGAGCCGTGACGGCAGGAATGGGCACTCGCATGAAGACTCCGTCCTGATTCGCGGCTACCATACTATCGATCTACGAAATTTGTCAATATCATAATCTGTCGGGACATATTTCGTAGAACAAGAACCTTCGGATCCGAAATTGGTACATTCGCGGCCGCTCGACGCCGGCGTCGGTGCGAGGGAGACATGGACCGAACCGACCAGCGAATCGTCGAGCTCCTGCGCCGCGACGGGCGGGCCTCGAACCGGGCCCTCGCCGAGGCCCTCGACCTCTCCCCGCGCGCCGTTTCGACCCGGATCGACGGCATGCTGGAACGGCGCGAGCTGCGGATCAGCGCCGTGGCCGACCTCTTCGAAGCGGGCAACGACCTGGTGTTGGCCGTCGGCATCGCCGTGCGGGGTCGAGCGACCCTCGAAGTCGCGGAAGAGCTGGCCCGCTTCGACGAGGTCTGCGCCGTCAACGTCGTGAGCGGGGAGTTCGACCTCGAGGTCCTGCTGCTCTCCGCCGATCACGAGACGCTGCGCGATTTCGTCTCGACCCGCTTGTCGTCGATCGAAGGGATCGAGCGCCTCGCCCCCGCCCTCGGTCTCGAGCTGTTCAAGTTCGAGAGCACCTGGTCGAGGTTCTGATGCCGGCACGAGACCTCGACCCGACCGATCGCGCGCTGGTCGCGGAGCTCCAACGCGACGCGCGCCAGAGCAATCAATCGATCGCGAACACCCTGGGCGTCTCCGAGGGAACCGTCCGGGCCCGCATCAAGCGCCTCGAAGACGAGGGCGTCGTCCGTATCACCACGATCCAGAACATCGAGTCCCTGGGCGACCAGGCCGCCGCCTACCTCTGGATCACCTGCGATCGGGGCCGGATCGACGTCCTCGGCCGAGCGCTCCGTGCCGAGCCGAGCGTCGGATTCGCGGCCTCCACCCTCGGACGCGCCGACCTGCTGGCGATCGTGTTCCGGGATTCCCCGGCCGAGCTCGTCCGTTTCGTGGACGACGTGATCAAACGACTGCCCGGCGTGATCGACGTCCGCACCGAACCGATCCTCGAGTTCGTGAAGAACGACGTCCGATGGGGACTCGTCGCCGACGGACGCATGCCGCCGGCGACCGACTAGCCGAGCGCGCTCAGTCGGGAGCGCCCGCCGGATCGAGGTATCGCAAGCACAGCGCCGGCGTGATCGTCACGTCGACGAGCCAGGCGATCAGGAGCGTCGTGGCACCGAGCAGGCCGAACTCGGCCTGGTTCTGGAGCGCGCTCGCACCGACGACGAGCAGCCCGACGCAGACGGCCAGGGTCGTGCACGTGATGGCGCGGCCCACCCGAACGAGGGCTTCGCGGAGCGCCGCTTCCCGGTCGAGGCCGGCTTCGAGGCCGCGCCGGAATTCGACCACGAGATGGAGCGTGTCGTCGACGGCGATCCCGAGGACGATCGACCCCATGAGGGCCGTCGAGTTGTTGAGCGTAATCCCCGTCGCGCCCAGCAGCCCGAAGTAGAGCCCGACCGGGAGCAGGTTCGGCAGCAGCGCGAAGAGCCCGAGGCGGAGCGAGCGGAAGTAGAAGATCAGCAGGACCCCGATCATGGCGCCGGCCCACGCCAGGCTCTTCGCCTGACCGAGGGCGATCCGGTCCGCCGAGCGCGTGAGCAGGATCGCGTTGCCGGTCGTGTGGCTGGTGATCCCGGCCGGAAGCTCGGCGAGGCGCGCGTCGATTCGCGCGGCCAGCCGATTGAACTCGCTCGTCTCGGTGGCCGTCGAGCGGACCAGGATCGTGATGACCTGGTGCGCGCGATCGAGCAGGACGTCGAGCTCTTCGTTCGCGCCGAAGAGGAGCAGTTGCGCCACGAGGTTCGCGCTGTCGGGAATCCGGCGGACCGCGCCGGCCTCCGGGCCGAGCCCCGCATTCAGGACCTCGAGGTACTGCACGACCGAGGTGGAGCCCCCGATCTCGGGCTGCTCGGCGAGCCACGTCTGGAACGCCGCGACCTCGCGCAGGAGCGCCGGGTCCTCGAAGGCGCGACGCTCCTCGGCCCGCAGCATCACGAAGAACTGGTTCGCGCCTCCGAAGAGCTCGTCGACGGTCTCGTAGGCGCGGCGGATCTCCGCGTCTTCGCGGAAGTTCTCGATCACCGGCAGGTTGACCTCGATGCGTGTCGCGAAGAAGAAGGCGAGGACGACGAGCCCGGCGCCGATCCAGAGGATCGGGGTCGCATGGCGCGCGTCGAGATCCGCGAGGGCGGCGAAGCGCGCGTCGAGGAAGTCCGTCGTCGGATTCGAGCCGGCGACGGCTTCGCCCCGGGTACGCGAGAGCAGGAGCGGAACGAGCGTGAGCGCCGCCAGCAGCGTGGCGGCGGTGCTGACCGCGGCGAAGACGCCGAAGCCCCGGATCACGCCGAGCTCGTTGCTTATGAGCGAGAGGAAGCCGGCGGCGGTCGTGAGCGCGGTGAAGGTCACGGGGAAGGCGACGTGAGCCAACGCGCGACGAGCGCGATCGTCTCTCGATCCCGCCTCGCCGTCGGCCGCGAAGCCGGCGACGACGTGGGTCGCGTAGGCGAAGCCGAGGGCCAGCACGAGCGGCGGGATCAGCGTCGTCACGATGTTCAGGTCGTGACCGACCCAGCCCATCACGCCGACGGTCCAGAGCAGACCCGTCGCGACGGCGGCCAGCGGAATCATCCCGAGGCGCAGGCTGCGGAAGAAGACGCAGGAGAGGATGCTCATCAGGACGAAGACGATAGGCACCATGACGGCGAGCTCGCCTTCGAGCAGGCGCCCGACCTCGGCCTTCACGTGGGGCGTGCCGGCCATCACGACCTGCATTTCCGGCGCCTCGGCGCGCGCGATCTCGAGGACGCCGAGGTCCAGGCCTCGCGCCAGGAACTCGTCCTCGGGCACGCGTTCGAAGGTCACCAGAATCGCGGTCGCGCGACCATCGATGGAAACGAAGGAGCCGGCCCGGAGCGGGTCGTCGATCAGCTCGTCGCGAAGGACTCGAGCCGCTTCGTCGTCTTCGATCGGGTCGTCGAAGAAGCCCGCGATCTCGACGTCGTCCTCGATCGGCCGCATCCGCACGGCCGTGGCCAGCGACTCGACGCGTCGAACGCCCGGCGCGAGCGCGAGCGCCTCGCTCGTCCGCTCGAGGGTCGCGAGGCCGTCGCGGGTGAAGAGCGCGTCCGAGATCAGGGCAACCACGACGACGTCGTCGCTTCCGAAGCGATCGAGGAGCTCCTCGTAGAAGCGCCGGGCCGGATCGTCCGCGGGCAGCATCTCGTTGAGCGAGGGGTCGATTCGCAGGCGCGGCTGGCCCGTGAGGGGATCCACGATCCCCGCGACCGCGAAGAGGGAGAGCGCGACCAGGAACGCGGCGACGGCGGCGGGGCGGGCGAGGACCCGCTCGGCGAATCGCGCGGCGGCGCTCAGCGCGCGGTCGCCGCGGGGTGCGCGTCGGAGAGCGCCCGCTTCGTGAACTGCGCGGCGGGCAGATCCTCCGAACCCGCGTAGTCCTGGATCCGGACGACCGTGTGGGTCTCGCGCCGATGGTCTTGCATGACGAAGACGTGGGGGAGCTCGGCGCCGTCGACGTCGCGGATCTCGGCGATCGGCGCGTGCAGGCTCTTTCGAAGCTTCTCGTCGTGTCCGTAGAGGTCGATCCGGAGCGGCATGCAGAGCGCCTGGTCGACGTAGGTGAGCACGCGCCCGTACTCGGAGCGATCCTCCGGCTTGGGCACGGCCTCGAGCAGCCAGGCGGGTCGGTCTTCGACGGCGGCGAGGCCGACGACCTCGATGTTCGCGCGGTCGAGCGGATCGCGGAGGCGCTTCAGATCCTCGTAGCTGAAGTCGGTCCCGAGCACCGGACCGCGGAGACGCTTCGAACGCACGCGACGGACCTTCTCGATCTCCGGCAATCGCACGAAGAACTCCGGCTGGTCCGCTTCCCGGTCGACGATCAGGAGCGCGGTCCCGGCGGTCTCCGCCGGCTCGGAAACGCGGAGCACCAGCTGCATGAGCGCCGAAGCATCCTGTCGCCAGCGCATCTCCGCGCGGGAGGCGGTCGCGACGCCCGTCCGGTCCACGGCCTCGACCCGGAAGTCGAGGACGCCGGCGCTGCTCGGCAGGCTGTCGGTCACGCACCGCTCGATCTCGGCCAGACTCGCGTCGGCGCCCGGCCGGGACGACTCGGCGCCGACCGGCATCGCGAGGAGCAGGAGCAGCCCGAGTCCGAACCCGACGTCCGCGCGCACGCGTCCCTTCGCGCACCGGGGTTCCGGTCCACGTCGCGATCGGATCGCGCGCGCGAGCGTGTTCGTCATGTTCCTGGGTCGACCCTTCGAGGAGTCGGTGTCACCGCCCCGCCGGGAAGTTCCGATAGCTGCACACCTGCGTCGACCTTCCGTGCCGGAAAGGACCCGACTCGGTCGATCTCGGAGTCGGATCGAACGCCGGGCCGCAAAAGTTGACGCCGATCTGGGGTGCGCGGCGCCAAATCGCCCTGCGCGGCGCCTCGCGGCCGGTTCCCGGGGGCGTGCCGGGGCTCAGATCGGGGGCTTGCCGTGGAGCAGGTCCGGGTAGAGGACCGGCACGCCCCCGACCGGCGCTTCGAGGGATTTCTTCATGTAGGTCTCGTAGTCGTATCGCTCGAACTCGATGTTCGCGGGTGGCGCGAAGAAGCGGTCCGGCAGATCGAGGTCGAAGACCCAGTTCTGATAGTCGATGTCGACCCTGGCGCCGGCCGCCCGTTCGAAAGCTTCGGCCCGGAGCGGGACCTGCGGTGTGCCGACCGTCACCCACACCTTCCGCTTGCCGCGCGCGTCGGTGACCTGCCAGATCTCGCCCTTGCGACTCCCGAAGACGAGCTCCTCGATCCGCTCCCCGCCGGCGGCCTGGATCTCTTCGAGCTCGAAGGCGAAGGGGCGGACACGGCCGGCGTCGTCGGCGAGCGCCCGGGGCGAGCGGCCGATGTCGATGCCCTTCCCGGTCAGCTCGTCGTAGACGACGTAGCGATCGTCGAAGACGATCGTCGTGACGGCGTGGCCGCTCATCATCGTCCGCGCGCGCATGTGGGGGCCGCGCGACCAGTAGTCGATCACGCGCATCCCGACGTCGCCCCGGACGATCGCCGTCGTGAAGTAGGTCTTCGGCGGCGGGCGCTGGGCGTCTTCCGCCCCCTGCGCGAAGGCGGACCCCACCCCCAGACACAGCGCGATCACGACGCCCGGGAGCGCGCGTCTCGTTTCCCTACGGCGCATTCGCGGCCCCACCGTCCCTCTCCTCTTCGTCCTCGCCGGCCTTCTCCAGTCCGGCCATCAGTCCATCGATCACGGGCGATTCCATCGCCTCCGGCACCGGCAGTCCGAGCAGGCGCAGGACGGTCGGCGCGACCGAGAGGTTCGAGATCCGGCCGAGCTTCGTGCCGGGCCGCACGCCCCGCCCCCGCGCGACGAGCAGGCCCGCCATCTCGGGGGCGCTCGAATCGTAGCCATGAAACCCGCCGAGATCGCGGCTGAGCAGGCTCACGATCGCGGTGCCGATCGGCGCGCGGACGACGACGTCGCCGAAACGGGGATCGTCGACGAACCACGCGTCGGGTGCTTCCTCGCGCACCCAGGCCTCGAGCCCCTGCGCCCGGGCGATCCGGACCGCCTGCTCGGCAGCTTCCGCGGTCCGACTCCTTCCTTCCAGCACCACGCTCGCGAAGCCGCCGATCCCGAGCACCGAGACCCGCAGCCCGCTCTCCCGGAGGAGGTCCTGGAGCCGGACCCGTCGCTCGGCCCCGACCATGCCGTGATCGGACACGAAGAGGAGCGTGGTCGTCTCGAAGAGACCGCGCGCCTCCATCTCCCCCACGAGGCGGGCGATCTGCGCGTCCTGGGGAAGGAGCGCGCGCGCCACCTCGGGCGAGCCCGGCCCGTGGTCGTGGCCCGCGTGGTCGGCACCGTGGAACCACGCGATCACGAGCTGGGGGCGCTTCGCCGGATCGGGTTCGTCGAGCCAGGCCAGGATGCGATTCACCTTCGTCTTCTCGCGGGTCGAAGACGAGAACTTCCGGGTCTCGCTGGGCCCCGGGCCTCCGGTCCAGGGTCCCTCGGAGCCGACCCAGTAGTAGGACGCCGCCCGGACCCCGTTGCGTTCCGCGACCGACCAGATCGGCTCCGCCTCGATCCACTCGTGGATCGCGTTGCGTCGGAAGCGCCCCCGCTCGGGATCGACGAAGTGATTGTTCACCAGACGGTGCACTTCCGGACGGACCCCGGTCGCGAGGCTCACGTGATTCGGAAACGTGTTCGAGGGATCGACCGGGACGAGCGCCTCGGCGACCGCGCCCTGCTCGGCGAGGGCGAGCAGGCTGGGCAGTCGGTCGGGCTGGAGATCGGCCGGTCGCGTCCCGTCGAGGGAGATCATCACGACGGTCGGCGGGGAAGCGGATGGGGTCGGACTCGCAGCCGGCGGCGCCCCGCGCTCGGAGGCGCACGCCGAGACCGCGAGGAGGAGCGCCAGACCGAGCGCGAAGGCGGCGCCGAACCGTGCGCGAACGAGGCCTGCCGGCCACCGGCGCGCGGCGACGCGAATGCGAAGCCCGTACACCTCGTTTCCCCCGTTCCCGGCCGCGCGGGATGCGCGTCGGGAGGCGGGAACTTACCATCCGCGCTCCATGCAGAGCGCACTCACGATCGCCGGCTCGGACCCGACCGGCGGAGCCGGCCTCCAGGCCGATCTCCAGGTCTTCCACCGCTTCGGGATCCACGGTGGTGCCGTTCCGACCGCGCTCACGATCCAGGACGGCCTGCGCGTGCGCCAGGTCCTGCCCGTCTTCCCGTCGTCGTTGCTCGACATGCTGCGGACGACCCTCGACGCGATCCGACCCGGGGCGATCAAGATCGGCATGCTCGGCACCGACGACGCCGTCCGGAACACCACCCTGGCCCTCGGCCCCTTTCCCGAGATCCCCGTCGTGATCGACCCGGTCCTGGCCGCGAGCGACGGCAGCCCGCTGCTCGAGCGCCGGGCCCATCCCGCCCTCCGCGACCTCGCCTTCAAGAAGACGCTGCTCACGCCGAACTGGCCGGAGATGGAGACGCTCGTCGGCGACGCCCTGCCACGACGACGGGACGGCGCGGCCGCGGCGAAGCAGCTCGCCGAAGAGCTCGAGCTCGGCGGGGTCCTGTTGAAGGGCGGGCATCGGGGCGGCGATGCCGACGACCTGCTCGTCCTGCGCGACGCAGATGGAACGATCACCAGCGAATGGCTCCCCGGCGAGCGGATCGCCGGCGACCCGGTCCATGGGACCGGCTGCGCCCTCTCCGCCGCGATCACCGCCGGCCTCGCCCTCGGCAGGCCGCTCCGCGAGGCGGTGGTCGAGGCACGGCAGTTCATCCGGGAAGCCATCACCGGGGCGAGCACGCTTCCGAACGGCGCGCGGATCCTCGCGTTCTCGTGAACGGGGACGGCCGGCGATGAGCGATGGACTCGAGGCGGACGCGACGGCCCCCACGCCCCGCGCGACCTACGACGCGGGCCTCGCGCGCGCCGCGTCCGAAGAGAAGACCTGGCAGGGTCGCTCCTCGCTCGCCTCCAGGGCCCGGCTGCTCTGCTTCGCGCTGGTCGCCGGCGCGGCCTGGCTCTCCTTCGGCACGCATGCCCTTCCGCGCTGGAGCGTGGTTCCGCCGGCGCTGGCGTTCGCGGTCCTCGTGGTCGCCCACGACCGGATCCTGAAGCAGGAGGGGCGCGCCTCTCGCATGCGGCGCTTCTACGAAGACGGATCGGCGCGCCTCGACGACGCCTGGGCCGGGCGCGGCGACGCCGGCGAGCGCTATCGCGACCCCGAGCATCCCTACGCCCCGGACCTCGACGTCTTCGGCCCGGGCTCCCTCTTCGAGCTGCTCGCGACGACCCGAACCAGTCCCGGCAGCGACCGGCTGGCGGGCTGGCTCCTCGAAGCGGCCTCCCCCGAAGCGATCCGCGAACGCCAGGCGGCCGTCGACGAGCTGCGTTCGCGCTTGTCGATGCGCCTCGAGATGGCGATCGCCGGCGACGAGGCCGGCTCCACCGCCGCGCAGGAAGCGCTCGAGCGCTGGGCCGCAGCGCCTGAAGCGGGCCTCCGTCCCGTGTTCCGTCTGCTGGCGATCGGCGCCTCGGCCCTCTCGCTCGGCGGCATCGCCTTGTGGATCTGGACCGGCGCCGGCCCCGTCCCCTTCGCCTTCGCCCTCGTCGTCCAGGGCGCCCTGGCCTGGGCCCTGCGCGGCCGCGTCGCGCCGGTCCTCGCCGCCGCCGAGACGCCGGTCGAAGCCCTCGCGCGAACGTCCGCTCTGCTTGCCTGCGTGGAGGACGAGCACTTCGAGGCCCCGCTCCTCGCGCAACGGGTCGCCGCCCTGCAGACCACCGGCCGGCCGCCGTCGGGCGAGCTCGCCGCGCTGCGCCGTCTCGTCGACCGCCGCGACATGCGCCTCAACCAGTTCTTCGCGCCGATCGCCGCCCTGCTCATGTGGGGCACCCATGCCGCCCTCGCCCTCGAGGCGTGGCGGGGGCGCTGCGGCCCGCGGCTCGCCGAGTGGATCGCCGCGGCGGGCGAGATCGAGGCCCTGTGCGCGCTGGCGGGGTACGCGTACGAGCATCCGGACGATCCGTTCCCGGAGATCGTCGAGGAAGGCCCCGTCTTCGAAGGGGAGGGGCTCGGCCATCCGCTGCTCCCGGCGAGCGCCTGCGTGCGCAACGACCTGCGCCTCGGCGACGCGCCCCGGGCGCTCGTGATGAGCGGATCGAACATGTCGGGCAAGAGCACGATGCTCCGGACCGTCGGCTGCAACACGATCCTGGCGCTCGCCGGCGCCCCGGTCCGCGCCACGCGACTTCGCCTCTCACCGCTGCGCATCACCGCCTCGATCCGGATCGTCGACTCGCTCCAGGACGGGCGTTCGCACTTCATGGCCGAGATCGTGCGGCTCCGGCAGGTGGTCGAGATCTCACGGGAGCAGCCGCCCGCCCTCTTCCTCCTCGACGAGATCCTGCACGGCACGAACTCCCACGACCGACGGATCGGCGCCGAGGCCGTGATCCGCGGACTCGTCGAGCACGGCGCGCTCGGGATCGTGACGACCCACGACCTCGCCCTGACCCGGATGGTCGAGACGAGCGAGGGACGGATGGCGAACGTTCACTTCGAGGACCACCTGGAAGAGGGCGCGATGGAGTTCGACTACCGTCTTCGAACCGGGGTGGTCGAGAAGAGCAACGCGCTCGAGCTGATGCGCTCCGTCGGCCTCGACGTCTGATCCGCGCGCATCGCGCGCGGCCTGGAGGGACCCCATGCTTCGCGAGCCCGCCCTCGCCCCCTTACTCGCCCTCGTACTGGCCACGCTCATGACGAGCGGCTGCCTCGGGCCCGAGGGCGCCCGATTCGCCTCGTCGCGCGACGACGCGAGCCCCGCGTCGATGCCGGACCCGCGCGAGGACAACGCCTGGTTCGCCGCGGGACGACGGGCCGTCGGCGCGGCGGCGCCCCTCGTGGCCGATCGTCCCGCCGCGAAGAACGTGATCCTCTTCATCGGCGACGGCATGGGGATCACGACCGTGACCGCCGCCCGGATCCTCGAAGGCCAGCGCCAGGGCGGCCCCGGCGAGGACCACCGTCTCTCGTTCGACGCGTTCCCGAACGTCGCCTTCTCCAAGACCTACAACGTCGATGCACAGGTCTCGGACTCCGCCTCGACGATGACCGCCATGGTCTCCGGCCTGAAGACCGTGACCGGCGTGCTCGGCGTCGACGAGACGATCCGTCGCGGCGACCACACGAGCGTCGAGGCGGCGCGCGTGGCGACCATCCTCGAGGAGGCCGAGGCAAGGGGCCTCGCGACCGGCGTCGTCTCGACCGCGACCGTGACCCACGCGACGCCGGCGGGGTGCTACGCGCACGTGCCCTTCCGGTTCTGGGAGAGCGACCGCCGGATGACTCCGGCGGCCCGGGAAGCGGGCTTCCCGGACATCGCGCGGCAGCTCGTCGAGTTCGGCGGTCTTCCGGGCCGGGGGGATGGTCTCGAGATCGCGCTCGGCGGCGGGCGGCGCCATTTCTTCCCGGCCGGGCAGGCGGACCCCGAAGACGCGAAGCGTCCCGGCGAGCGGGCCGATGGACGCGACCTGCCGGCGGAGTGGGTCGCCGGCCGCGAAGGGGCCCGCTACGTCTGGAACCAGGCCCAGTTCGACGCGATCGATCCCGCCACGACCGGCCCGGTCCTCGGCCTCTTCGAGCCCGGCGACATGAACTGGGAGACCGACCGGGCGAGCGACGAGGAAGGCGAGCCGAGCCTCGCCGAGATGACGGGCCTCGCGATCGACGTGCTCGCCCGGGATGGCGACGGCTTCTTCCTAATGGTCGAAGCCGGCCGGATCGATCACGGACACCATGCCGGCAACGCCCGGCGCGCCCTCGACGACACGATCGCCCTGTCCGACGCCGTGCGGACGGCGGTCGCGAAGGTCGATCTCGCCGAGACGCTGATCGTCGTGACCGCCGACCACAGCCACACGCTCACGCTCTCGGGCTACCCGAAGCGGGGCAACCCGATCCTCGGCAAGGTCGTCGGCGTCGACTGGATCCGCGGAACGGGGGACGTCGAGGGCAAGGACGGCCTCGGGCTTCCCTACACGACGCTCTCCTACGCGAACGGGCCCGGCTACACCGGGGCGAGCGACGACCAGGAAGAAGGCGCGCACACCTGGGGACACAGGCCCTGCCAGTCGATGGCGGGTCCCTGCAGCTTCCAGGGGATCGCGGAGGGGCGGCCGGATCTCGGCGACGTCGATACGGAGGAGGCGTCCTTCCTCCAGGAAGCGACCGTCCCCCTCGCCAGCGAGACCCACGCCGGCGAAGACGTTCCGATCTACGCGACCGGCGCACGCGCGGCACTCTTCCACGGCGTCCGCGAGCAGCACTACATCTACCACGCGATGGTCGAGGCGTTCGGCTGGACGCGAGGGGGCGTCCCGGTCGAGTAGGCGCCGGGCAGCACGGCGGGAGCCGTAGTCCCACCCGCCGCCGACGCTCAGTCGATCGTCCAGAGCTCGCCGACCACCTTCGCTTCGTGTGACACCCAGTGGTGTCGCACGGCCGGGGCGTCGGGCGTTCGACGCCCTTCGTCTTCGCGTGCGAGAATCTGCGGGGAGTGCCCCTCAGCCGAGTGCATTCGATCGTGTCGATCGATCCTCTTCGCGATCTCGGCCAGTCGTTCCGGCGCCTGCGCGCGCTCTCCGTCGATGGGAAATCCCTTCTCTCGCGCCGCGAGCCGCCCGATTTCGACCACCAGGCCCGGCTCGAGACCGGATCGAAAGCGCCAGACCACGCCCTCTCGTGCGCGCCCTAACACGAAGCGGGGCGTTCCCCCGCCGTGGCGATCGTGGCACCCGGTAATTCTGCCTAGTTCGTCGAACACGTATCGCCTAGCAAGTGCGTCGGCGACGTGCGCCAGACCGACATTCTGATGTGTTGAGGCGGACACGGCGAGATCTTATGCGAATCACGAAGATTCTTCCCCGCATCGGGGAAGGACCGGGGTATAGTCGAGCTGCGCCCGATTCGACGAACCGTCAGGAACGAGCTCAGAGACCCGCGACGAATCCTCCATCCGACCGATTGCCGTACAAGCAGCTACCGCGCCACCGTCGCCAAACGCCTGGAATGGCTCCAGGCCGGTCCGAGTCGTTCCCTCGAAGTCGTCGAACCCAGGAGAGGATGATGATCGAGCATCCCAACTCGCTCCTCATGCACCACTGCCTTCAGGCCGCCAGCGAAGGCGATCGCCAGACGCTGCGCGCCCTCTGGTCGGACGACATCGTCTGGCACGTGATGGGCGCCGGACCATGGCAGGGCGAGATCAAGGGCGCCGACGAGATCTTCGAGTACCTCGCGGACCTCGGCGAGTTCGGCGAGACCGGGGTCGCGACCGAGGTCGAGGACATCATGGTCAGCCACCGTCGCGCCGCCGTGATCTGTCGCTCTCAGGCCCAGCGCGGGGACGACGAGCTCGACACGCGTTTCCTCGTCGTCGCGACGATCGAGGATCGACGCATCTCTCGCATGATGAGCGTGCCGATCGACGCCCGTCGGGTGGAAGCGTTCTGGGCGGGAGAGACGTTCTAACGTCCTCATCCGGGCCCGTTCGCGTCAGTCCGCCGCCTCGAGCGCGGCGAGCAGCTTCTCCCAGATCCCGCCGAAGGCCCCGTTGCTCATCACGAGCACGACGTCCCCGTCGCGCCGCCCCGACACGACCCAGTCCACGATCTCGTCGATTCCGGCGAAGGCGGCGGCATCGCGCCCGCGCGCCCGCAGCTCCTCGGCGACGGCCCGGGCCGAGAGCGTCTCGCTCACTTCGCCCGTGATGCTGTAGATCGGATCGTCGCCCACCTCCGCGATCGCGGTGCGATCCGCCGCCATCAGCGCGTCGACGTAGTCGTCCTGGAAGAGCTTCCGCCGGCTCGTGTTCGTGCGCGGCTCGAGGAGCGCGACGACTCGGCTTCCCACGTGGCGCTGGGCGATCGCTTCGATCGTGCCCTTCACGGCGGTCGGATGGTGGGCGAAGTCGTCGATGACCGTGACGCCGGCGGCGACGCCGCGGACCTCCTGGCGTCGCTTCACGCCCTGATGGTGGGGAAGTGCGGCGGCCAGCTCCGCGACCGGAACCCCCTCCGCCGTGAGGGCCGCGAAGACGCCGGCGACGTTTTCCGCGTTGTGGGCACCGAAGAGCGGGCTCATGATCGAGTGGCGTTCGCCGGAGGCGCGATCGGTCAGGGTGAAGCGCAGACCGCCGGCTTCCGGCGTCAGCTCGGAGGCCCACCAGACGATGCCCTCCGGCGGTATCTCGCCCGGGGAGCGCTCGACCCCGTAGCCCACGACCGGGCAGGCCGCGTCCGAGACCACGTCGCGCACGCCGTCGTGGGCGAGCGCCGCCACGATCCGGGCGTCCGGCGCGAGACTCCCGACGAGCTCGCGGAACGCCTCCTTCACGTGATCGAGGTCGCGGTAGATGTCCGCATGGTCGAACTCGACGGAGGTCAGGATCAGGGTGTCCGGCTTGTAGTGCAGGAATTTGGGCGTCTTGTCGAAGAAGGCCGTGTCGTACTCGTCGCCTTCCACCACGAAGTGCTCGCCCTCCCCTTCGCGGAAGGAGCCGTCGAAGTCGAGGCTGATCCCGCCGACGAGGAGCGACGGCTCTCGGCCCGTCGCGAGAAGCAGCTGCGCCGCCAGGTTCGTCGTCGTCGTCTTCCCGTGGGTCCCGCTGACCGTGATGCAGTGGCGCCGCGCGATCGCGAGCTCGTAGAGGGCATCGGAGAAGGAGCGGTAGGGCACACCGGAATCGATCGCAGCGACCGCTTCCGGGTTGTCCGCGCGGACCGCGTTGCCGATCACGACCAGGTCCGGCGCGAGACCGCTCGGCCCGGGCTCGAGATGCGCCGGGTCGAAGCCCTCGTGGGGCGTGATCCCCCAATCCGCCAGCGCCGTCGACATCGGCGGGTAGAGCTTCTTGTCCGAGCCCGTGACCTCGATCCCGCGCGCCTTGACGAGTCCGGCGAGCGAACCCATGCCCGTCCCGCCGATCGCGACGAAGTGGACGCGGCGGAGGGCGTCGGCGTCGAAGGGTCGCTGAGGGTCCGGCGTCGCGACGCCCATCGCTGGCCTCAACCCGCCGTGAAGGCGTCGACGATCGCGTCGTGGATCTTCGGCCGGAGGGTGAACTTGCTCCGCTTCACGACCTGATGGATCCGGTTCGTGAGCATCACGACGATCAGCTCGCGCTCGAGATCGATCCAGAGCGACGTTCCCGTGAAGCCGGTGTGGCCGACCGACTTTTCGCTGAAGAGCTCGCCGGAGGTCGACACGCCCTTGGTCGGGGTATCCCAGCCGAGCGCCCAGTCCGAGGACTCGGGCAGGGACTGCTTCTCGCAGAACTCGCGGACCCGCTCCGGCGGAAGCGACTCGTTCCGCCCGTGAAACGCGTCGAGGAAGAGCTGACCGAAGCGCATCACGTCGTCGGCGGTGGAAAAGAGGCCGGCGTGGCCCGCGACGCCGCCCATCGCGGAGCAGTTCGGGTCGTGGACCTCGCCCCAGACGATCCGTTCGCGCCAGGCACAGTTCTCGGTCGCCGCGACCCGGCGGCGGATCGCCTCGGGCGCCGCCTGGGAGCCGTCGACGGGGATCGGGAAGAAGCGCGTATCGACGAGCCCGAGGCGCGTGAAGATCCGCGACTCGCAGAACTCGTCGAAGGGCTGCTTGGCCACCTCTTCGACGAGGGCCGACAGCGTGATGAAGTTGAGATCGCCGTAGACGGCCGCGGCCCCGGGCTCGTGGACCGGCGCGCTTCGCAGCACGCGGTCGACGATCCAGGCCTTGCCCTCGGGCGTCCCGATCAGGCGTTCGCCGGTCTTGCGTTCCTTCTGGATCAGCAGATCGTGGAACTCACGGACGGGCTTGAGGCCCGCGGAGTGCGTCAGGAGGTGGCGGATCGTGACCTCCTCCTTCCCTCGTTCGGCGAACGTCGGCAGGACCTTCGCGACCGGGTCGTCGAGGGCGATCGAGCCCTCTTCGACGAGCAGCATGATCGCCGTCGTGGTCGCGATCGGCTTCGTCAGCGATGCGAGGTCGAAGATCGTGTCCCGGCGCATCGGCAGCCGCTCGGGCCGCGCCGCCGCGAGCCCGCGGACCCAGGCGTACTCGAGGATCTCGCCCTCGCGCGGCATCCGGGCCAGCACGACCGCGCCCGGGATCTCCTGCTTCTCGATCGCCTTGTCGAGCGCGGTCTCGACCTTGCCGAGCTTGCGCTCGATCAGACTCCGCTTCATGCGTGCCTACCCCCCCGTTCGACGCGGACCCTACCGCGAAGTGACCGCGGCTTCCAGAAGCTCGAGCTCACCCCGCGCCCCGTCGAGGGCCGCCCGTCCGGCGAAGGGCCAGGGGCGGTTCTCGGCGCCGTGACCGAAGGGCAGCCCGGCGACCACGGGCACGCCGAGGGGCCCGAAGACCTCCTCGCAGAGGCGCTCCACCGTCCACTCCGGGGCCCGCTCGTCGTCGCAGTCGGTGAAGCTGCCGAGGGCCACACCGACCAACCGATCGAGCTTTCCGGCCGCCTTCAGCTGCTGGAGCATCCGATCGACGCGGTACGGGAGCTCGGTCACGTCCTCGAGCATCAGGATCGAGTCCCGCGTGTCGATCTCCCAGGGCGTCCCGAGACTCGCCACGCAGACCGTCAGCGAGCCGCCGACGAGGCGCCCTTCCCCCCAGCCGTCGGCCATCGTCTTGCCCTCGTAGCGCGGCAAGGGCCCCGTCCCCTGGAGCGCGCGCACGAGCGCCGAGCCCGCCTCGCCGTCCAGGGTTCCCGGCTTCTCGCACATCGGACCGTGGATCCCGAGCAGCCCCGCCTTCTTGCGCTGCCAGAGCAGCAGGGTCGTGATGTCGCTGTAGCCGACGAGGGGCTTGGCGGCCTTGCGAAAGGCGTCGGCGTCGAGCCGTTCGATGATCCGGTGGCAGCCGTAGCCGCCGCGCGCGCAGACGATCGCGTCCACGTCGGGATCGTTCACGAACCCCATCAGCTCGTCGGCGCGGCGCGCGTCCGAGCCGGCCAGGTAGCCGTCGCGATCGAGGACGTCGTCCCGAGTCACGACCTCGAAGCCGAGGCCGCGCAGTCGCGTGCGCCCGCTCTCGAGGGCATCGGGATCGAGCGGCCCGGCCGGCGCGGCGAGGGCGATGCGCGCGCCGGGTCGGATCGCGCGAGGTCGTCGAAGGCTCGGCATCTAGAAGGCCGGCTCCGTATCCGAGCCGAAGCCGTCGCCACCGGCCCCGCCGAAAACGTCCGGCCCCCCGTATCCGCCGTCGTCCGGCGGCGGCGGGGCGAAGTCGCCACCGGGCGCGTCCTCGTAGGGGTTGTCCGAGAGCGGCCAGTCGCGGAACTGCGCGAAGCGGCCTTCGAACTCGAGCTTGACCGTGCCCGTCGGACCGTTGCGCTGCTTGGCGATGATCAGCTCGGCGAGGTTCTCGTACTCCGTCTCTTTGTTGTAGACGATGTCCCGGTAGATGAAGGCGATCACGTCCGCGTCCTGCTCGATCGCGCCGGACTCGCGCAGGTCGGCGAGCATCGGTCGCTTGTCGTCCTTGCGCGTCTCCGGTCCGCGATTCAGCTGGGAGAGCGCGATCACGGGCACGTCGAGCTCCTTCGCCAGGCCCTTCAAGCCGCGCGAGATCTCCGAGATCTCCTGCTCGCGGCTCTGGGTGTTGCGGTCGCCGCGGGCGAGCTGGAGGTAGTCGACGATCACGCAGTCGAGGCCGCTCATCGAGTGGAGCCGCCGACACTTGGCGCGCATCTCGAGCACGGAGGCGGCGCCCGTGTCGTCGATCCAGATCCCGGCCTCCGCGAGTCGCCCCGCCGCGGTCATCAGCCGCGAGTGGGCCTCCGTCGAGATCAGCCCGCTCCGGAAGAGACCGAAGTCCACCTGGGAGTCGGTGGAGAGCATGCGCATGACGAGCGAGCGGGTCGTCATCTCGAGCGAGAAGATCGCGACCTTCTTGCCGTGGTCGATCGCCATGTTGCGGCCGACGTTGAGCGCGAAGGCGGTCTTCCCCATCGAAGGCCGCGCCGCGAGGATGAAGAGGTCGCCGCCCTGCAGCCCGCCCGTCATCTCGTCGAGCTTCTCGTAGCCCGTGGTGAGCCCCGTCAGCTCGCCCGACCGGTTCATCAGCATGTCGATGTGATTGACCGCGTCGTGCATCTCGACGGACATGGGCGATAGGCTCGAGCTCGCCTTCTCCTTCGAGAGCGCGAAGATCTTGCTCTCCGCTTCGTCGAGGAGCGAGTTCGCCTGCTCCCCGGCCTCGTAGCCGAGGGCCACGATTTCGGAGGCGGTCGAGATCAGATGGCGCTTGATCGCGCACTCGCGGACGATCTTCGCGTAGTGGACGATGTTCGCCGGGGTCGCCTCGTAGTCGGCGATCTCCGCCAGGGCGACCGGGCCGCCGACGCTGTCGAGGAGCGACTCCCCCTTCAGGTAGGCAGCCAGGGTGGTCAAGTCGACCGGCTCGTTGTCGTCGCGCAGCCGCGTCATCGAGCGGTAGAGCATCTGGTGGGACGGGTGGTAGAAATCGTCCTCACCGACCTCGGTCACGACCGCGTGGATCGCGTCGTTGTCGAGCAGGATCGCGGAGAGGACGGCCTTCTCGGCTTCGATGTCGTGGGGCGGGACGCGGCCGGAGAGCTCTTCGATCCCGACGTCTCGGACGGAGTCGCCTCGCCCGCGGCCGTAGCTCCGCCGATCGTCGCCTCCGCGGGTCCCTCCTCGTCCTTCGCGATCCCCGTCCCTACCGAAGTCGGCCAATGGAACTCCCCTGCTCACCCGTCCCTCTGAACCCGGACGCGCTCCACGCGCGTGGGTGCCCGTCAGCGGGCCCCGCAGCCTGCTCCGGCACGATCGATCGACGCCGCGGGAGGGGTGCGATCTCGCATGATACCACCCGCCCTAGGGGGTGGGATGGGCGACTCGATCGAAGCCTCTATCGACCCGCCGCTTCCATGGATTCCATCGCCTTCGCACGGTAGCGAGCCATGTCCTTCTCGAAGACCTTCATGTCGAAGGCGGACTCGGTCCGGAACTCGAGCAGCTTCACGCCGTCGGGCCCCGCGCGATAGGCGTAGACCTGCTCGGCCGGAAGAAAGAACCCGTCGCCGGGTCCGAGCTCCCGCTTCCCCATGACGATGCCCCCGGACACGATGTAGTAGAGGCAATCGGACGAATGGCTGTGCCGGGGCAGGACGTAGCCGGGCGCGAAGTCGATCTCGACGAGGCTGAGGCCGCCCGGCCCCTGCTGCCGGAACGGGACCGTGAGCTTCCCCGCGGCGACCATCCGCTCCATCTCGCGCTCGGTCGCCGGAGTGTCGTCGGCGCCCTCCTCGGTGAAGGACATCGCGTCCATCATGCCGGCCTCTTCGAGCGTCGGCGCCGAGGCGGCGGTGAAGATCGTCATGCGGCCCTGTTCGATCGCCTGGGATTTTTCGGTCTCGCTCATGATCTCTCCGAAGGGTTCGCGCTGGGGAAGGAAGGATCCTCTCCCGAGCGTATCGAAATCCGGGACGCACCCGACCCGTCCGGGCGCGCCCGACTCGCAGGTCCGTCGGTCGCGAGACGAGGATCCGCGGAGAGCGCCTCGTAGACGGCCGCCTGGAAGGCCCAACGGACGGGGCGCGCCTCTCCGCCCGGGACCATGAAGACCAGGATCAGATCGAGGGCGGGGTCGACCTGCCACCAGGTCCCGAAGATGCCGGGCCAGGCGAAGGCCCCGATGGAGGCGACGCCCAGCTCGGCGGTCGCGACACCTTCGATCTCCTTGACGGCGACGCCGAGTCCGAAGCCCTGCCCCGCCCAGAAATCGACCTGGTTCGCGAAGGGTTCGCCGCGACGCTGGTCCGCCGAGAGGTGGTTGCGGGTCATCGTGGCGACCGATGCCTCGGAGAGGATCCGCACCTCGCCGAGTCGTCCGCCCCCGTGCAGCATGCGAGCGAAGCGCAGGTAGTCGTCGGCGGTCGAGTAGAGCCCCCCCGCCGCGGCGGGAAAGCCGGGGATCTCCGCCTCGGAGGGAATCCACGAAGGGGGCACGCTGCCCAGGTCCTGCAGGCGAGCGAAGCGACCGAGCTTGGCCTCGGGGATCCTGAAATCGGTATCGACCATCCCGAGCGGCGCGAAGATCCGTTCGCGGACGAAGTCGGGATACTTCTGACCGGAGACCCGCTCGACGAGGATGCCCAACACGTCGAAGGAGTTTCCGTAGAGGAACGTGCTCCCGGGCTCGGCCGCGAGCGGGAGCGCGCCGACCCAGGACAACCACGCGTCGTAGCCCGCCGCGTTCTTCGCGTCGGCCGCCATCAGCGCCCTGCGCAGCGGCCCCTCCGGCGTTCTCGGCGTGGCGATGCCCGCGCTGTGGGTCAACAGGTCGACGACCCGGATCGACCGCGCCGCGGGCACCGCGGTTTCCAGCGCCGCCGTGGGATCCCGGAGGACCGTCGGCGCGGCGAGCTCGGGCAGCCAGGGGTCGATGGCGTCGTCGAGCCGGAGCCTGCCCTCGTCCACGAGGATCATCGTCGCGACCGCGGTGATCGGCTTCGTCATCGACGCGATCCGAAAGATCGAATCCCGCTGCATCGCGATTCCGGCGGCCGGATCCTGGAGCCCGACCGCCGCCGCGTGGACGACCTCGCCCCGGTGATGGACCAGCGTGACGACCCCGCCGACCGCGCCGCGATCGACGGCGGCCTGCATCGCCTCCGTGATCGAGGTCTGCGCGGCCTGGCCGATCGTCTCGGGGGCCTGATCGACGCCCGGGACGACGACGCAGGCGAGGCCCCAGGCCACCACCGCGACGCTCGCGAGCCACCGCCCGAATCGGGTGATCGATCCGCGAAGCCTGCGTCCTTCGAATGCGGCCATGCCTTCGCTCCTCCTCCGTTCGTTGCTCCCGGAGCTTGGCATATCCGCGCCGGACCGCTGCGGCACGACGGGACCGAGGGCCGCACGAACGAAAACGCCCGCCCCGCTCTCGCGGGACGGGCGTTCGATCGTTCGAAGCGAGGGAAGGACTCAGTCCTCGTTCTTCGTCTCGTCGTCGCCGTCGTCGGCCGAGGCCTCCGCGGCGGGCGCTCCGGGCTCGGCGCCGAGGCTGCCACTCGCCCCTTCGTCCGTGACCTCCGCCGACGGCGGCGGTGCACTCGCGGCGAGGACGGTGACCTTGAAGTCGGCCATGACGTCGCTGCGCAGGCGGACGGCGACCGTGTGCTCGCCGACGGTCTTGATCGGCTCGGAGAGCTGGATCTTGCGCTTGTCGACCTCGAGCCCCTGCTCGGCGATCAGCTCCGCGAGGTTCGCGGCCGTGACCGAACCGAAGAGCTTCCCTTCGTCGCCGGCCTGGGCCACGGTCTCGAGCTTCATGCCGTGGAGCTTCGCCTTGACGGCGTTCAGGTCCGACAGCTCCTTCGCGAGCTTCTCGTTGATGACCCGCTTCTGGTGCTGGACCTCGTTCACGCGCTCGGCGGTGGCGATCATCGCCTTGCCCTGCGGAATGAGGAAGTTGCGCGCGTAGCCCGGCTTGACCGAGACGATGTCTCCCGCGTCACCGAGGGCGTGCACGTCTTCGCTGAGGATGACCTGGACCGTGCCCATGTCGATCTCCTTGTTGCGTCGCGACTCACCCCGTCCGGCATGCGTGCCTCGATCGCGAAGCGATCGAAAGTGGAGCGTCGCGAAGCGATCGAATTAGAAGTGCGAGGGCGCCATGGGCAGCATCGCGAGCTGCCGGGCGCGCTTGATCTCGATCGCGAGACCGCGCTGGTGCTTCGCACAGGTCCCGGAGATGCGCCGCGGCGTCATCTTCCCGGTCTCCGTGATGAACAGGCGCAGCGTCTTCACGTCCTTGTAGGAGATCGTCAGGTTCTTGTCGGCGCAGAAGCGACAGACCTTGCGGCGCTGGAACATGCCCTTGCGCTTGGCCTGCTTGCGGGCCTTCTTCCGCGCGGCGGCGCGCAGGCGCCCCTTCACGGTCAGCGGCGCCCGGGCGGGTCGCTCCGGTCGGTCACCACGGTCCCCTCGATCTCCTCGGTCGGGTCGATCACCGCGGTCCTCGCGGCGCGGGGGGCGGTCGCGGTCGGCGGCGGGACCCGCGGGCGGGCCTCCCGGTCCACCACGGGGACCGGACGGCGGGCCACCAGCGGGGCCGGAGGGCGGGCCGCCAGCCGGGCCGGACGGCGGAGTCGATCCGCCGGCAGGGCCGGAGGGCGGGGTCGGGTTGCCACCAGCGGCGGGGCCGCTGGGCGGCTGCGGCGTGTCTTCGCTCACGACTGCTTCTCCTCATCGGCAGCGGGGGTTTCTTCGGCCGGCGCGGCGGGCTCTTCGGACGGCGCTTCGGCGGCCGGCGCGGCCTCGCCTTCGCCTTCTCCATCACCATCACCTTCACCTTCGGCAGCTTCGCCGGCGGTGGCGGCCGCAGCAGCGGCTTCGGCCGCAGCCTGGCGCTCGGCCTCTTCCTGCTCGCGGCGGGCCGCGGCTTCCTCGGCCTCGCGCTGGGCGCGCTCGGCGGCGCGCTTCTGCTGCTCGACCTCGGCCTCGGCGGCCACGGTCTTGCGTCCTTCGACGTCCTCGACTTCCTCGGTCACGAGGATCGTCAGGAAGCGAAGCACCGACTCCTCGAGGCGCAGGGCGCGCTCGATGTCCGGGACGACGGCGCCGTCGTCGAGGAACTGGAGCGTGTAGTAGTGGCCCTTGTGGAACTTGCGGATCTCGTAGGCGAGCTTGCGCTTGCCGTGATCCTCACACATGAGCCGCGTAGAGCTGCCGGCGTCGAGGACCCCGTCGAGCTTCGACAGGATGGCCTGGCTGCCTTCGTCCGAGATCTCGGGCTGGACGATGAATGTCGTTTCGTATTCCCGCAAGACGTTCCTCCTGGACGGCCGCCCTCTCCATTTCCGTCGCATCGGAGCATCGGAGAAGAAGAGCTGACCGGGCCATCCTTGTTTTCCACCGTGCGACTCACCGGAGCGCACGGAGCCGAGCCGCGGCGGGTTTCCGCGGATCGAATGGATGACCGAGGTGATGGGTTGATTGAAGGGGCGTGCAGGCCAGAACGGCGGCCCACCCCGCTGTCGGAAGCGCCTATGGGTACCACAGGTACGCACATCCGGACAAGGGCCGCGATCGCGATTCAACCCCCCGAATCTACAGCGGATTCCCCGCTCCCGGCCGGACTGGCCGCGCCCCCTCGGGCAGGCCACCCTTCCGACCATGGACATCACGCCCTACCTCGACCGGGTCGGCGTCTCCGGGCCGCTCCGGACCGACGAGGACACCCTCATCCGGCTCCACGAGGCGCACCTCCGGACCTTCCCGTACGAGAACCTCGACATCCAGCTGGGCCAGCGAAAGTCCATGGATCCGGAGCGCTGGCAGCGGCGCCTCGTGGACGAGCACCGCGGCGGCTGGTGCTACGAGATGAACGGGCTCTTCTCGTGCGTGCTCCGGGAGATCGGCTTCCGGGTCGACCGACTCGGCGGCGGCGTCTACCGCGATCGCCTCGGCGACGAATCCGTGGGCAATCACATGGTCCTGCTCGTCGATCTCGAACGACCGATGATCGCGGACGTCGGCCTCGGCGACGGCCCCTTCCACCCGTTCCCGCTCGAAGCGAGGCGTTGGTCCGAGGGCGCGTTCGCGTTCGGTCTGGAGCGGGCCGACGGGAGCTGGTGGCGCTTCCACAACCACGAGCATGGCCTGGCGAAGAACTTCGACTTCCAGGAGAAGCCCTGGGCTCTCGAAGACTACGCGCCGACCAGCGCGCAGCTCCAGGACGGAGAGGAGTCGGTCTTTCGGGCCCTCGCCATGACGTTCCGCCGCGACCCGGAGCGCATCCGCGGGCTCCGCGACCTGACGGCCATCGTGATCGAGAACGGCACGCTGGCCGAACGACGGATCGAGACCCTCGAAGACTACGCCGCCACGCTGACGCCCCTCATCGACTTCGAGCTCGGGGACGACCTGCCGCGGCTGTACACCCAGGTGCGTCACCGCGTAGCGGAGCGGAAGAGGCTCGAAGAGGCGCTCGCGAGCGACGCCTGAAGTCTCCGCTCGGCTTCGCCACCGTGACCGTGCCGTCGACGGTTCGGGATGCGGCCACGACGGAGTCGACGTCCGGGCCACGCGCCCGCGCCGCGGGTCCGAGGCGCTGCACGCGCTCCCGCCGAGCCCCGCGTCCTCAGCCCTCGAGCAGCAACGCGTGGACCCGCAGGTCCTCGGTCAGCTCCGGATGGAACGTGCAGGCGAAGCGGTTGCCCTGTCGCACCAACACGGGCGCCCCGTCGACGCGCGCGAGCACTTCGACGCCCTCCCCCGGCGCGTGCAGCAGGGGCGCGCGGATGAAGACGCACTCCATGTCCGCGAAGTCGCCGGCCGGGTCGGGGTCGGCGGGCGCCACGAAGGAATCGGCCTGCGTGCCGTAGGCGTTCCGCTCGGCCTCGACGTCGACGAGCCCGAGGGTCGGCACCGGATGATTCCGGGACTCGCGCGAGAGCAGGATCGCCCCCGCACACGTGCCCAGGACCGCCCCGCCCGCCTCGGCGAACTCCTGGATCGGCTTGACCAGCTCGTGTCGGACGAGTCCCTTCGAGATCGTCGTGCTCTCACCGCCGGGCAGGATCAGCCCCGCGAGCCCCGCGAGGTGCTTCGGGGCGAGGACACGCCGTCCTTCCGCGCCGAGGCGCTCCAGGGCCGCGAGGTGTTTCTCGATGTCGCCCTGGATGCCCAGGACGCCGACGATCGGAGGGGAAGCGGACACGTCGATCTCCAGACCGGTGACGCCGCCGACCCGGAGGTCCCGGGTCGGCGGCGCCGCGACTACCAGCCGCGGTTCGCGAGGCGCTCGCTCTCCGCGAGGGTCTCCATCTCGAGCCCCTCCATCGCGCTGCCGAGACCGCGCGACGCGTTCAGCACCTCTTCCGGGTCGTCCCAATGGGTGCAGGCATGCACGACGGCCCGAGCGCGCTTCTCCGGATCCGCGCTCTTGAAGATGCCCGAGCCGACGAAGACGGCTTCGGCGCCGAGCTGGCGACAGAGGGCCGCGTCCGCCGGCGTGGCGACGCCACCGGCCGCGAAGTTCGGGACCGGGAGCTTGCCGTGCTCGTGCACGTACTGGACGAGCGCGTGCGGCGCGCCCATGTCGCGCGCAGTCGACATCAGCTCTTCTTCCGGGAGCGCCTGGACGGCGCGGATCTCGCCGCAGACCGTGCGCAGGTGGCGCACCGCTTCGACGATGTTGCCGCTGCCGGCCTCCCCCTTCGTGCGGATCATCGCCGCGCCCTCGCCCACGCGCCGCAGCGCCTCGCCGAGGTTCCGTGCGCCGCAGACGAAGGGCACGCGGTAGTCGTGCTTCGCGATGTGGTGCTCGTCGTCGGCGGGGGTGAGGACCTCGCTCTCGTCGATGAAGTCGACGCCCATGGCTTCGAGGACTCGCGCCTCGGAGATGTGACCGATCCGGACCTTCGCCATCACGGGGATCGAGACGCACTTCTGGATGCCCTCGATCATCTCGATGGCGCTCATCCGCGCGACGCCGCCGTCCTTGCGGATGTCGGAGGGGACGCGCTCGAGCGCCATCACGGCGCAGGCGCCCGCTTCCTCGGCGATCTTCGCCTGCTCCGGGTCGACGACGTCCATGATCACGCCGTTCTTCATCATCTCGGCGAGGCCGACCTTCAACTCGAAGGCATCCGCCCCTCGGCGCAGCGCGCCGTTGCCATTGGCTCCATTGTGTTCGGACATGGGGTTCTCCTTGAAAGAACTGGGTGAGTGGTCAGAGGTGGTTGCCGGGTCGTCGTCCCGCCGATCGGCGGGCATCCCGGGATCGCTCCACGACTTCGCCCAGGGCCGCGACACCCCGCGCGATCTCGTCTTCGTTGGCGGCCGCGACGGTCAGCCGAAGCGCGCTCGACGGCCGCGCATCGGGCATGAAGAGCGTGCCCGGCGAGAAGAGCACACCCGCCCGCGCCGCTTCGGGCAGCAGGTCACGCGTGTCGATCCCGTCCGGCAGCTCGACCCAGAGCTGGTAGCCGCCATCGGGGGTCGTCCATCGCGTACCCGCCGGCATCGACTTCGACAACGCTTCTTCGAGCGCCGCATGTCGCGCACGCAGCACCTTGCGAATCCTCGCAAGATGCCGGTCGTAGCCACCGGATCGCACGAAGCGGGAGAGCCCCGCCTGGAGCAGCATCGCGTCGGAGAGATCCGTCGCGTGCTTGAGCGCGACGAGCCCTTCCAGGACGCGCCCCCGCGCCGAGAGCGAACCGACGCGCACGCCGGGGAAGAGCGACTTCGAGAACGAGAAGAGCAGGACGACGAGCCCCGCCTCGTCGAGGGCGGCGAGCGGCGGGATCTCTTCACCGCGGAAGCGCAGGTCGAGCTCGAACCCGTCTTCGATCACCGGAACGCCGTGCCGCTCCGCGATCTCGAGGATCTGCTTGCGGCGCGCGAGGCTGGTCGTGGTCCCGAGCGGATTGTGGAAGCTCGGGATCGTGTAGAAGGCCTTCACCTCGGGCTTCGCGAGCACCCGGTCGAGGGACTCGGGCTCGGCGCCCTCTTCGTCCATCGCGACCGGCGCCGCGGTCAGCCCGAGCCCCGCGAAGGACGAGAGCACGTTCGCGTAGGTCGGCACCTCGACGGCGACCTGATCTCCGGGCTGCGTGAAGAGCCGCAGCGCGAGCGAGATGCCCTGACTCGCCCCGTGACAGAGCACGTGCTCCTCGGCGGCGTGGCGGATGCCGAAGAGACCGAAGCGTTCGGACATCGCCCGACGCAGCTCGACGTCCCCCTCCGGCGAGGCGTAGGAGAACAGCTCGGCCCCCTCTTCGCGGAGCGCCGCGTCGACGCACGCACGGAACTCGTCGATCGGATAGAAGCGCGGGTCGGGGATCAGGCGGTGGAGGGCGACCGTGTCCCCGTCCGGCGCGAAGCGCGGGCGCAGATTCTCGAGCGTGATCAGCCGCTCGACCTGCGGCGACAGCGCGAGCTCGATCTCCCGATCCGCGCGCTCGTGCGAGACCGCGCCCCCCGAGCCCCCGGAGGCGCCGTTGCGCGCGGCCTCGGCCCAGGAGACCAGCGTCGAGCGCACGAAGGTGCCGGCGCCGACGCGCGCCTCGACCCACCCCTCCTCGGCGAGGGATTCGTAGGCGAGGGCGACCGTGTCCCGATGGACACCGAGCTCGCCGGCGAGGGTCCGGATGGCCGGGAGCCGCTCGCCGGGCTCCCGGCCGCCGGACTCGATCGACTGCCGGAGCTGCCGCGCGATCTGCTGGTACGCGGGCTCCGGACTCGCTTCGTCGATCGCGAGATGGGTCTGTGCGCTGGGGGACGCCATGAAGGCGGACAGTATCAGCCGGACAAAGACCCGACAATCCCAATTGTCCGGATAAAACGGATCGAATGGATCCGGACAATCTACGATCGGGCGTTGAATGTTCCCATGGCGGGCTCGAATCCGTCCGCCGCAATCCCCTCGATCGCGTCGGCGGCCCGCTCGATCGCCTCCTCGAGGACGGCCTCCTCCTCGCCGGGGAACGGCGAGAGCACGTAATCGACCACGGCCTGTCCGCCCTGCCCCGGATGCCCGACGCCGAATCGCAGCCGCCGAATCGCCCGGGTCTCGAGGACCGTCTGGATGTCCCCCATGCCGCGATGGCCCCCGGCGCCGCCGGACGGCCGCAGCCTGATCCGTCCCGTCGGCAGATCCAGGTCGTCATAGACGACGACGAGGTCACGCGAGGGGTCGAGCGCCGACCACCGTTCGAGCGCCGCCGCCACGCTCCGACCGGAGCGGTTCATATAGGTCTGGGGTGCGAGAAGGAGCGCAGGCGCGCCCCCGAGCGTCACCCTCGCGACGCGGGCCTCGAGCGCCGTGTCGTCGGACCAATCGGCCGACTGGCGCACCGCCAGTCGCTCGAGCACGAGGAAGCCGGCGTTGTGACGCGTGTGGGCGTACTCGGGCCCGGGATTGCCGAGACCGACGATCAGCCACGCGGGCCGGGCCGCGACATGGGCTGCGTCGCGGTCGACCGCCTGCTCGGATCCGGACGCCCGCGAACCCGAGAACGCGCGCAGGAGCCCCCGAACGAAGTCACGCCACCCGCCGCTCAACGCTTCCTCCTGCCGGCACGGCCATCGCACAGGCCGATGTGTCGACGACGCACCCGGACCGTCCACGCTGGACGCCTCCGCCCGGGCGCACGCCACGCGGGAGCGTATCGGATCCGACTGGAGTAGCGTCCGCGGCCCGACGGAACGCCTCGTGGTCTTCGACGCGATCTACGCGAGCGGGCGAGCCGACGAACGGAGCGAGCGCGCCCGCCGGCGTTCCCTGCCAGGCGACGGCCTTCGACGACATGACCCGCTTGATCGCGCCGATTCTCGCGCTGCTGGCGAGTACCTCACTGCTGCTGATGGGCAACGGCCTGCAGGGCACGCTGCTCCCGGTTCGAGGCGCCCTCGAGGGCTTCTCGCCGACGTCGCTGGGCGTTCTGGGCTCCGCCTACTTCCTGGGATTCGCCGGCGGCTGCTTCGCCGGACCACGCATCGTCGAGCGGGCAGGACACATCCGCGCCTTCGCCGCCGTCGTCGCGATCGCCTCGACCACCGTGCTTGCGCACGCGATCGTGACCGAACCAGCGGTGTGGTGGGTCCTGCGCGTCATCACCGGCATCTGCTTCGCCACGCTCTTCATGATCATCGAGAGCTGGCTGAACGAGAAGTCGAGCAACGAAGAGCGCGGGCTCGTCTTCTCGATCTACACGATCATCCAGCTCTCCGTGATCACGATCGGTCAGATGCTGCTGGTGCTCGACGAGCCGTCCCGGTTCCCGCTCTTCGCAGCGGCGTCGATCCTGATCTCTCTCTCGGCCGTTCCGCTCGCGCTCACCCGTGCCGACGCACCCGGTCCGATCGAATCGGCACGCATCGATTTCGCTCACCTCTACCGGACCTCGCCGATCGGTGTCGCAGGCTGTCTCGTGGTCGGTCTGACGAATGGCTCGTTCTGGTCCCTCTCGCCGCTCTTCGTCCAGTCGGGCGGCGGCAAGGAGACGCAGGTCGCGCTCTTCATGAGCGCGGCGGTGGTCGGCGGCGCGATCGGGCAGTGGCCGCTCGGGACCCTCTCCGACCGGATCGACCGCCGACGCGTGATCCAGGCCGCCGGACTCGGGGCGGCGGCCTTTGGACTCGCCCTGTCGGGGCTCGCCCAGGCCGCGGCGACTCCGTGGCCATGGATCGCGGCGGCGGGGTACGGCGTCTTCGCCTTCCCCCTCTACGCGATCTCGGTCGCCCACACGAACGACTTCGTGGAGCCCGCCCGGTACGTGGAAGCCGCCAGCGGGTTGCTTCTCGTCTTCGCGACGGGGGCCGTCGTCGGCCCGCTCGTCGCCTCCACGTTGATGCACGCCTGGGGCGCGAGTGCCCTGTTCGCTCTCACCGCGGCGATCCACGGAGCGCTGGTCCTCTACGTGATCGTGCGCATGCCGCTCCGCGCGCGGCCCGCCGAAGCGGACCGCATCGCCTTCACCGACGCCCTGCTCGTGAGCACGACGACGTCGAGCGTCGACCCGCTCGTCCCCGAGGTCGAGGAAGAGCACCGGGAACGACCGGTTCCGAGAGACTGAATCGCGCGACCCGTCGGGGACGCGTCGAATCGCCGTGCCGCCCGAGCGAACCCGGGCGACCGCCGATCCGTCGTCGCTGCCGACGTGGCTGCCGCCGCCGATCAGTCGTCGCTGCCGCCGTCGCCGTCGCCGTCGTCCGCCGGTGCGTCGTCGCCGCCGGCCTCGGCCGCCTCTTCGCCGCCTTCCTCGTCCTCGTTGGCCGAATCGCGGAGACCGCGCGGAATGAGGACGGTCGCCACGGTCAGCTCGCCTTCCGTCGCCATGTCGATCCCGTCGGCGACGCCGAGGTCGCGCACGTGGAGCGAGTCACCGAGCTCCATGCCCGACACGTCCGCCTCGACGTCGTCCGGAATCGCGTTCGGCAGGCACATGAGGGTGACCTCGCGCATCTGCTGGTCGAGCACGCCACCGAGGACGACGCCCGCCGGGGTGCCGGTGAGGTGGATCGGGACCGAGACCTCGATCTTCGTCGTGAGGTCGACCTCGTAGAAGTCGACGTGGACCAGCTTGCCGCGCACGGCCTCGCGCTGGAGCTCCTTCGCGATCACCGTCTTGCCGCCGGCGTCGGATCCCTCCAGATCGATCAGCGTGTTCACGCCGGCGTGGCTCGTCTCGATCAGCCGCTCGAAGCCCGCCGAGTCGATCTGGATCGCGGTCGCCTCACGGCCCCCGCCATAGACCACCGCCGGCACCAAGCCCCTTCGTCGCAGCTCGCGCGCCGCGCCCTTGCCGCGCGTCTCCCGCGCCTCGACAGCGAAACTCACATCACCCATGTCGTTCTCCTCGTCGGTCCGGCCATCCTCGGAACAAGAGCCGAGGATGTCGTCGAGACCGACCTCTCGGTCGTCCCTGTGAAGCGCAACCGACCACCTGCGTCGGCGCACCGTTCTGGGATGGAAGGTCTAGAAGAGGGAGCTGACGCTCTCCTCGTTGTTGATCCGTCGAATCGCCTCGCCGATCGGAGCGGCGACCGAGACGACGTGAAGCTTGCCCATGTCCACCGCGTCGGGGCGGAGCGGGATGGTGTCGGTGACGATCACCTGGTCGAGCGGCGATTCGGCGATCCGCTTGAGCGCGGGGCCGGAGAGCACCGGGTGCGTGATCGCGGCGTGAACCGCGGTCGCGCCCTCGTCGATCAGGCTGCGAGCCGCTTCGCAGAGCGTGCCGGCGGTGTCGACCATGTCGTCCACGATGATGCAGGTCTGGCCCTGCACGTTGCCGATGATGTTCATGACCTCGGCGACGTTCGCGACCTCGCGGCGCTTGTCGATGATCGCCAGATTGGCGCCGAGCCGCTTCGCGTAGGCCCGGGCGCGCTCGGTGCCGCCGGCGTCCGGCGACACGACCGTCACGTTCGAACCGATGCGGCGCTCGATCGCGTCGAGCATGAGGCGAGTCGAGTAGAGGTTGTCGACCGGAATGTTGAAGAAACCCTGGATCTGGCCGGAGTGGAGGTCCATGCAGAGCAGGCGATCCGCGCCGGCGGTCTGGATCAGATCCGCGCAGAGCTTCGCCGTGATCGGCACGCGGGGCCGGACCTTACGGTCCTGGCGGGCGTAGCCGTAGTAGGGGATGACCGCGGTGATGCGGCGGGCCGACGCGCGCTTCAGCGCGTCGATCATGATGAGCATCTCCATCAGGTGGGTGTTCTGCGGCGCGCAGGTCGACTGCAGCGTGAAGCAGTCGAGTCCGCGCACGTTCTCGCCGATCTCGATCGCGCACTCGCCATCGCTGAACGTCCCGACCTCGGCGCGTCCGAGCTCGATGTCGAGATACGCCGCCACCGAACGGGCGAGCGCGACGTTCGCGTTCCCACTGAACAGCTTGAGATCCTGCATGCGTCTCGCCTTCTGGGTGGTGTTGCCCATTGCTTGGTCGGTCAGAGAGTCGTGGTGGGCCAGCGGCCGGTCACGGTCGGCGCCGCATCGCGGCTCAGTTGCGTCTTAGGCGCCCAACCGTCCCTTTCACTTGGTCAGAGTGGCTGGGGCGGTAGGATTCGAACCTACAAATGGCGGCTCCAAAGGCCGCTGCCTTACCATTTGGCGACGCCCCAAGAAAACGTTTCGTATCCAGTCAGTTGCCCGAGACGACCCGCGTCACACAGAGCCAGGCGTCGTCTTCGTTCGACGTGTCTTTCGGATCGGAGGAAGGGCCCGGTCGCTTCAGTGCGGCCGCCGCTTCTTCGGCGTCGGTCGCGTTCTGGAAGACGCCGAAGACCGTGCCCCCGCTCCCGGACATCCCGACGCCGATCGCGCCGGCCTCACGGAGACGGTCGAGCCATCGACCGATCGGGGGGCACAGGCGAATCGCGGCGGGTTCGAGATCGTTGACCAGCAGCTCCCCGAGGGCGTGTCTCCAAGCCCCCGTTTCGCCCGCCAGTCCCGAAATCGCCCGCATCGTAGAACCTGCCCCCGAAGCCGTCAACGAATCCTGCAGCACGTCGGCAACTCGGTAGACCTCCGCCGTTGCGACGGAAATCCCGGGATTGGCCAGGACGAGATCGAGGGCCGGAACCCCCGCCATGGGCTCGATCTGCTCCCCGATCCCGGTGACCAGCGCCGGCTCCGGCGCCAGGAAGTACGGCACGTCCGCCCCGAGTCCGAGCGCGACCTCGGCCAGATCGGCCGGAGCGCCCCCGATCAGCTCCGAGAGCGCGCTGAGCACCGTACCGGCGTCGCTCGACCCGCCGCCGAGCCCCGCACCGGCCGGGATCCACTTGCGCAGCCGGACCTCGACCCGGCCCGCGAGCCCGTAGACGTCCCGAAACCGATCGATCGCCCGCACGACCAGATTGTCCGGCCCGCCGGTCACGGCGGCGAGGTCGCGGGACAACCCGGCCTCCGGCGGCGATTCGACGTGGAGCCAGGTCTCCGTGGCCGCCTCTGCCCACCAGCGCAGCTCGATCTCGTCGGCGAGGCCGAGCGGCACGAAGAGGCTCTCGAGCAGGTGGTACCCGTCGTCGCGGAGCCCGGTGAGCCGCAGGCCGAGATTGACCTTGGCGGGGGCGCGGAGCGTGAGCTGGCGATCCGGATCGGCGCTCGGGCTCACCGCTCCGTCTCGACGAAGCGCATCCGCAGCTCGTAGAGGAGCGAGTCGATCAGCTTCCGCTCCTCCTCGTCGAGGTTGCCCCGGGTCTTGTCCCGGATCATCTCGAGCGTGTCGATCGTCTGCTGGGCGACGAGCGGGTCCGCCTCGACCGTCTCGCCGGTCGCCGGGTCCGGCACCGCCCCGAGCTGATAGAGCGCCGTCGTCCCCAACGACAGCGCGAAGGTCGAGAAGTCGACCCGGGGCAGACCTGCGTCTTCCTGATCGGCCATGGTGTTCAGCGCTCCTCCGAAGGCGTGGCGCGATCGGCCGGCGATTCCCCGTCCTCGCGATCCAGGCGCCCCATCTCGCGGTAAGCGTAGAGGAAGCGTTGCCCGACCGTCACGCACGAGCCGACCGCGAGCAGGAGGAGGACGGGCTCGAGCCAGCCGGTCAGGCTCCCGATCGCGAGCAGCCCGATCCGCTCGCCCCGCTCCAGGAACCCACCGGGCATCCGGTCGATCAGGAGCTCCGCCCGCGCCTTCGCGTAGGACGTGAGGACCGTGGCGACCAGGACGAGCGCGCACAGCCCCGCCCAGCCGACCTCCCCCGATCGCTCGTAGAAGACCACGAGGCCGAGCATCGCGAGGATGTCCACGACACGATCGAGAGAGGAGTCGAGGAAGGCGCCGAAGCGGGTGGCGATCCCGAAATGGCGCGCGACGACGCCGTCGACGAGATCGAAGAAGCCGCCCGCGATCAGCAGGCAGCCCCCGGTCCGGAGCGCACCCGAGGCGAAGGCGAGTCCCGCAGCGCCGGCCACGAGGGTGCCGAAGACGGTCATCACGTCCGGCGAGATCGGACGCCAGAACAGGAAGGGGAAGGCCGTGTGGATCCACCCGTCGATGCGGTGGCCCAGCTTCTCCTTGATCATGGTCTCGGGAGCGCGAAGCGGCTGGCTCCGCGCCGCGGGCTAGCCGCCGAAGGACGTGCCGTCGCCACCGAAGCCGCCGCCACCGACGGTCGTCGGACCGCCGAAGGTCGGCGCCGCCGGCTCGGGCGTCGCGGCCGGCGCTTCTGCACCAGCGCTGTCGGCGTTCGCGCGGGCGGCTTCTTCCTCGGCCTCGAGCTCGGCCGCGGTCGTCATCTTGTCCGTCACGTCGGGCAGGGCCTCGAGGTGGGCGTCGACGTCCGTCTGCTCCACCCAGTCGCGCCGGCTGCTGAGCCGTCGATCGAAACGCAGGCGTTCCACCGATTCTCGATCCATGTCTTCGTTCTCCGTTGACCCGTCGGAACGGCGCCGCGCGGGGGGCGACCGGTTCGGCCCTGATGTGATCGGGGGCGACGGGGAATATGGGGCGCCGCACACTAGCAGCGACCGGGGGAATCCGTCCACCGAGGGCACCCCCGGACCCGATTCCGCGCAGGGACGGGAACCCCCCGCCCTTCGAGTGGGTCGAATTGACCGGTTCAACGCGCCCGGATAGGCTGCGCCCCCGGAGAGCCACCTTGTCGCCGATCGTCCCTTCCCGAGCCCGAACGCGTGCGCCCGTCCGCCCCCTGCGCGGACTGCGGCCCATCCTCCTGGCTGCCGCCGCCGCGGTCGCCCTCGCCGGCTGCGCGGGCGACACGGTCACCTTCGAAGAGGTGAAGCCGGCGGAGGAGCTCTACGCGGACGGGCTCGAGATCCTCAAGGGCCGCCGGATCCTCGGCATCTTCCCGAACACCGACTACGACGCCGCGATCGAGAAGTTCCAGGCGATCATCGACAACTACCCGTACAGCGACTACGAGGAGCGCGCCCAGCTCAAGATCGCCGATGCCTACTTCGCGGACGACCGCTTCGAGGAAGCCCTCTCCTACTACCAGGATTTCGCCGACCTCCATCCACAGCATTCGAAGGTCCCCTACGCCCTGCTCCGCGCGGCGAAGTGCCACTACAACCAGATCGAATCCGTCGATCGCGACCAGAGCTCGACCTTCGAGGCGACCGCGGCGCTCGAAAAGCTGATCCGCAACCACCCGTACGCGGAAGAGACGCGCGAAGGCGAGGAGATGATGGTCTCGCTGCGCACTCGGCTCGCCCAGAACATGCTGCACATCGCCGACTTCTATCTCGACCGGACCCACTGGCAGTCGGCGGCGGCGCGCTATCGCCGGGTCCTCGACGAGTATCCGGGCCTCGGAATGGACGCGAAGGCGCTCTATCGCCTCGGCGTCTGCCTCGAGAACATGCGCCGCGAGGACGAGGCCCTGCGCCTCTATCACGTGGTCGTCGAGAACTACGCGGAGACCTCGTCGGCACGGCGCGCGCGGGCGCGGATCGCGCGATCCGATTGATTACCGATCGGCGCGACGTGCCTCTCGACGCGCCCTTTCGGGGGCGCGTCTTGCGCTGAGGGCTCGCTTCTGGGGGCGGCGCTGCGCGGCTCTCGACTTGGGGCGTGGACCGAAGAATGCACCTCGGGTTCGGTCCCTCTCGGTCGGCTGGAAACAGGTACGAGCGTTCACGACGATCACGCGAAACGAGACCGGGAGTGGACACTCTCACGGGGCCGGCATCGCGGATCCGCCCGCTCGGCGAGCAGGCGCA